>JACROX010000055.1 GCA_016214225.1 Candidatus Peregrinibacteria bacterium
CGTCTTGTCCAACTGTATACTTTCGAGAAAGATGTAGTGTTAGACCCGTTTTGCGGCAGTGGAACCGCCTGTCTTGCAGCGTTGAAGGATGGCAGGCATTACATCGGGTATGACATTGAACCTGAATATGTAAAACTGGCAAATAGAAGAATAAAGGAACATTCAAGCCAGAAAAATCTATTTGAACACGAACCGTCTTCAAGAACTATAAATCCAAAAGAGTGGTCAAGGCAAAACATATAAATAAAACCCAAATACATAACAAGACGCTCCAGCCGACGCCTGAAAAGCGGTGCGGCTGAGCTTGAACGGAGGCGCGTCTGAGAGCAGCGTGTTCTACGCCTGCGGCAGGGGCAGGACATCGTAATGTTTGGATTTCCGCTTGACAGAGTGCTGGAGGTAAGTCCGCCTTACATCCCCTCAATCCCTGAACTCCTATCCTTCAACCATGCTCAAAACAGGCATCAAGCCCATCTGTATATTCCGGGAGGCAGAATGTTATAAATTATTTCTTGACAAAATAACAAATTGTATTATATTATACATATAATTGTATGAATTAATACAATTATATGTATGGAATATCGCATAGACAAAGAGAGGCTATTGGATATAATCAGCGCATGGGACGGCTTTCTTAAAAGAAGGGTGCATCTAATTGCCTGTGGCGGGACAGCGCTAACCTTCTTAGGGATAAAGGCATCCACCAAGGATATTGATCTGATAGTCCCAGAGGTAGCTGAGTATGAGTATCTTATTGGTATTTTAAATCAACTTGGGTATAATTCTGCTGCTGGATGGGGGTGGGCAAGGCAAGATGGTTTTATATTTGATTTATTTCGGGGCAAGACTATACATACTACAGAATTGCTATACTCGCCGTTAGAAAAAGGGAATCATATTTTGATGAAAGAGTTTTCCAATATTTATCTGGCAGTTTTGAATTATTATGACCTAATTATAAGCAAGTTGTTTAGAGCTACATCAATAGATATTGATGACTGTCTTCTTTTGGTAAGGAATAGGAAGAAAGACATAGATTTTAAACTTTTAGCACAGCGTTTTAAAGAGACTGCATTGTTTGATATTTCAGAGGATAAAGTAAATAAAAATTTCGTGCATTTTATGAAGATTCTCAAAGAAGAAGGTTTGGGCTATGAAAAATAATAGTCTTCTCAAAAGAGTTAGTGCGTTGGGTTTCCCTCTTTTTGGCGCCGAAGGCGACCAAAATGTAAATTTAACCCTGGCGGATATGGTTAAATCGCGAGACCTCCGCCTCTGGGAAGGTTTTCCAGTAGTGTTGGCTAATACCGTGGAAAAAGAATACTTTAATTACGAGAAGGTCAAATGGCATCTGAAAAAACCTTTTGATAAATTATATTTGGTTTCGCTTATGGTAATGTCGCTTGCGGTATACAAATTTTTTAATCTGAAATTTTCGTGGGCTGACAAATATTATAAATCCCTTCCAAATGATAAGAAAAAAGAATTTTCCAGTTTTTTGGCGAAGCTTAGGAGCGATAGCAATCTTAATGTTGCCGGGCGCGAAATGTCCGCTGATAGATTAAAAACCGTTTTTAGCAATTATTTTGCCCAATCTCAGGCGAAATTAAGCGAGCTGCTTTCAGTAAAAGACGAACTGAGCCTTGAATATTCATTGTCACAGGTTTTTTCTCCAAAACAGAAGGAGCTATTCTTGAAGAAGCTTAGGCGTGAAAAATTGACAAAGACAGAAAATGAATATTTTTCAAGAGTAGTAAAAAAGAAGGTTCTGGCTTTAGCTAATCCTGAATTGCATCACCTTGCTCAAGCGCTGTTAAAATAGTTCTACCATCCACAGGATAGGAACACAGAAGTATGTGTCTATATTTATGCAGAGAAGGGTTATATAGCAAACAGTCTACTTTAGGGTAGACTGCTTTGGAATAGACTATTTTTTTGAAAAGCGGTTTCACGGAAAATATGACAAAAGTTGCTAAAGAAGAAAATGTAGTTCTGTTTCATAAAGACAAGTAATGTAAATTATGAAGACTAACAATCGCAACAAGCTAACAATAGAAGGCATAAAAAGGAATCTTAATACCCGCTTCATTGGCGCAGATATTTATATCTTTGATACTATTGATTCCACAAATGACTATGCGCATAAGTTGGCAAAGGAAGGCGCAAAGGAAGGAACTGTTGTTCTATCAGAGTCGCAGAGCAAAGGCAAAGGAAGGCTCGGTCGCACATGGTTTTCTCCTTCTGGCGTGAATATTTATCTTTC
>JACROX010000079.1 GCA_016214225.1 Candidatus Peregrinibacteria bacterium
CCGACAAGAGAGAATTTGCAGGAAAGGTAATTGGCAACGACCCGAAGACAGAAATATCCGTTATCAGAATTGACGCCAAAGACCTACAATATGTAAAAGCTGGAACATATTGGACAGTGAAGTCCGGCAACAATGTCGAATATTATCATAAATACGCCAGGATTGATCCAAGGTTAGTGGCCTTGATAGAAAACATTAGAAGTGATGCCGGAGTGCCAATGATTGTAAATGAAGGTTTTCGGTCATACTTAGAGAACAAACGCATGTACGACAACAGAAATGAAAAACCGGCATACGGCAGCAGACACGTCTCGGGCCAAGCTCTCGATTTTGAAAATACAAACAATAAAATCTTAAAATCCGCCCTTTATTTAATGAGAAACGATGGAGGGATAGGTTTATATCCAGGCAAAAACGCCGTCCATTTCGACTGTCGTCGAAGCAAAAGAAGATGGACTAAAGGCCAATGGGATAAAAACAAAGAATGGCCAAGAGAAAGATGGCTTTCGAAAAACGATGTTCAGGAGGTAAAAGACAGAATTGCCGGCAAAAAACGCAAGAGAAAGAAAAAATAAACAATGCCCCCGACGAAATGTCGGGGCTGCTGGCGGAGAGAGAGGGATTCGAACCCACGAGAAGCTTTCGCCCCTACCGCTTTTCGAGAGCGGCGCCTTCAACCACTCGGCCATCTCTCCATATCAGTCCTTTATAAACTTCGACGAAACGATTGCCCCAATAAAGAAAAACAAAGCATGGGTAACCCACCAAGCAGCGCTAAACAAAAGTATATTTTCACGAGCTATTCCAAAAATATCCGGCGCGCGTTCTCCAATCGGAACATATGCTTCAAAAATTTCCCAAGCCCTGTAATAAGCACTCATCAATGTGCTGAAAGCAAGAGCAACAATACTCATCCATAAAACACCAACAGATCTCAATTCACTCGATTTTTTCCCGAAGATAAAACCTACAAATTTCATGAAGCCGGAAGAAAAATACTCTTTTGATTTAAGTCCGAACAAAAACGCGGCCACGAAAAACGCCAACAAAAATTTCACGACAAAATAAGTCAAAGTTTCCATCGGATTGGTCAGAAAATAATGAAATATAAAATCCAATCCGACAGTTGCGACAGCGGTAGTAAAAGCCCTGCGAACAGTTAAGTTAAACATATATAAAATTAAAATGTACAGGAATTATAGCGGTATTTCACGATTTAAAAAAGTTTAAAAAAGACCCCGCCTTCGCGGAGCCTTTCCAAAACCTGTAATTCATACCCATATAGAGTATAAATTATTTCTTCTTCTTTGCATGCTTCTTAGCAGGCTTTTTTGCAACTTTCTTTTTAGCTTTTTTCTTTGCTGCCATATTCTTATTTTAAGAAATATTGATTACATGCAATATAGATTTCAACAAGCTGTTTTGTCAATTTCTTAGAGCCTTTTTTCGATAACTTCATGTGGCAATATTGTATATTTGATTTATACTTCCGATTTTTCAAACATCGATTTTCCTTATGCCTTAACGACATTCGGCTTCTTTCCTTTCACCTTAATTATAAACATAACAATCGCGACAGCGACAACGACAGCAATGATTGTGGCTACAAGACTATGCAAAATCATTGCCGCAAAAATGGTAACGACACTCAAAACCAGAGCGACAACAAATGTGACAAGCCCTATCACGGCTCCACTCAATGATCCGAAAAACGGCACCACATCAAGCAAAACGCTGATTGGTCCAAACAGAGAAGCAAGCCCGATCCACATCATTACAAAACCGACCGCGCGCATGATCCACAACCACATCGTATATTCGGAATGCATTTGTTTAAGAGATTCGTCCCGCGTTCCGTTAAACATTCTATATAAACTTTCATTTGTTTTTTCATCAACATAAGTGGAAATTTTTTGTCCGTCCAGCTTTCCGAAAACGGTTCCCTGTGAATTCTTTTTTAACGCCGTATAGCTTATTCTCATATCGCCAAGCTGCGGAGTTTGCGAATTTCCTTTTCCAACATAAACATATTCCCCCGCAAGAACTCCCTGTTTTGTTAAATCCGTATTGTCTTTGGTTAAAAGTAATTTTTCATAATTTGGAAGACCCATTTTACTCAAGTCAAGATCGTAAGTGGAAATCCTCGAAGAGCCAACAGTCTTCTGCGCGTCCTCAATTGTTTTAACGGGATTCTCATGTCCGGCAGGTTCTTTAAAGCTGCTCGTGGAAGAAGGCGACGAAGTCCATCCCTGACTGTAGCTGTATGTTGTCGTTGTTGTTTCCGATCCGCCAAGATTTTTCTCGGACTTGCTTTCTGACTTTTCAATCCACGCGTACATCTCGGAAACTCTGCTCACCGCAAGATAATCTCCGGGTTTTAAAAACAAATCGTCTCCGAGTTTTTCATCGGAAGTAACAACTCCGCTAACGGAAACAAGTTTGCCGTTCGCGTCAGAGGGAGCGGACTTTGAGGTACTGATATCAATCGCGGTTTTTGCGATACTGGAGACATCCACGCGCCCTTCGTTCCAATACAAAACTCCAAAAGACGCGATAAAAAGAATAAAACCGAACACAATACCTTTTATGGAATTTATAATTCTGGATCCATAACCGGTAGTGGTGGTTTCTGAAAATTGATTTGCCATAGAATGAGGTTAAATTCTACAATCAACGCGCATTATATCATATTCAAATGGGAACAAGCCACGCGAAAAATAAAAAGGCGTACCACGACTACGAAATATTGGAAGATTACGAAGCGGGAATAAAACTTCTGGGAAGCGAAGTTAAAGCGATTAAATTTAATAACGCGAATTTAAAAGGCTCTTTTGTGGAAATTGAAAACGGAGAAGCTTTCATAAACGGAATGCACGTTTCAAAATATAAATTTTCCAACGACAAAAATCTGGAACCGGCAAGAAAAAGGAAACTTTTATTGAAGAAAAAAGAAATAGACAAAATATCCGCGGCGATAAATCAAAAAGGCGTAACAGCAGTCCCGCTGGAACTTTATTCAAAAAAAGGTTTGATAAAAGTAAAAGTTGGAATATGCCGCGGGAAAAAACTTCACGATAAAAGAGAAGTACTCAAAAAACGCTCGCAAGAGATGGAAATAAAAAGAGCAATAAAATTTAAAGGGAGAGATTAAGAGGAAACATATAAAATAAATATTTTTCATGTTCCCTCTTCCGTCCCGACAATAAAACACACAAATTCTCAACTCCATTTATTTATCACCTCTTCCAATATATTAAAAAAGTTTTATAATTGCGGCACGGTTTATGGAACGTACGGTTTGAAAAATTAAAATCACCCATGCACAACATTTATACAAAAATAGTTTCGGAAATATACAAATATTTCAAACAAACGGGAATTGAGAAAGCCGTCATAGGAGTAAGCGGAGGAATAGATTCAGCGCTTTGCTTAAAACTCGCGACGGACGCGCTTGGCGCGAAAAATGTCACCGCGATTCTAATGCCTGAAAAAGGCATTTCATCGGAAGAAAATTTTCAACACGCGAAAACTTTATGCCAATTTTTGGGAGTGGAATTTTTCGCGATTTCAATAAATAAATTCTTAACGGATTTTCTCGCTCTGCCGTGGAAACCAAACGATCTCGCGCAAATAAACATCAAAGCGCGTATTCGCATGACAATTTTATATAACTACGCAAACACAAAAAACGCACTGGTAATCGGCACATCAAACAAAACGGAACTTTTATTGGGATATGGAACAAAATACGGAGACCTCGCCGCGGACATAGAAGTAATCGGAAGTTTACTTAAAACGGAAGTTTATAAACTCGCGGAACACGTGGGACTGCCCGAAGAATTTATGACAAAAACGCCTTCCGCGGAACTGTACGCCGGACAAACGGACGAAGACGAACTCGGAATGTCATACAAAGACATGGACACAATCTTACAGCAAATAGAAAGAGGTCTTTCAAAAGATGATCTTGTGGAGAAAGGGATGAATCCAAACAGTGTTCACAAAATATTCAGACTTATAGAACTTAACGCGCACAAATTAAATCCACCACATTTAATAAGAGCAAAGTAATGCGAACCGCGCTTTTCATCGGAAGATTTCAGCCTTTTCACAAAGGACATTTAAGCGTGATTAAAAATATTTTAAAAGAAAATAACAAAGTTGTAGTTGTTATCGGAAGCGCGGAAGACAAGGTGTCAAAATTAAATCCATTCACGACAAAAGAAAGAATCGCCCTTATTCGATCATCACTTGAAGAAGAAAAAATTCCACGCGAAAAATATAAAATAATTCCGATAAAAGACCTAAACGATCGAGAAAATTGGGTTTCATATATAAACGAAAACCTTCCAAAATACGATACAGTTTATACAGGTTCAAAACTCGTTAAGTATTGCTATAAAGTTTGGAAAAACAAAACCGCCACGGAAACCCGGCCGAAAATTCTAAACATAAAAAGAATTGGAGGAATAAGTTCGACAAAAATACGCGCGGCAATTTTAAAAAAACAAAATTATAAAATTTTCTTGCCAAATTCTGTTGCAAAAAAACTCAAAGAATGGGAAATTTTCAAACGCTTAAAAAAACTGAATGAAAATTAATCCAAACATTTTTCGCGCATACGACATTCGTGGGATAGCGGATAACGCGAATGACACAAATATAGATCTGACGGAAGAATCGGTATATATAATCGGCAAAGCCACGGCCTCTTATTTGATAAAAAACTATGGCATTAAAAATATGGCTGTCGGATGCGACAATCGCCTCACCGGAGAAAAACTGAAACAGGCATACATAAAAGGGTTGATCGAATGTGGAATAGATGTGTCCGACGTCGGATTATCAGTTTCGCCGATGATTTATTGGGCGGTATGCGCCTTGGATTTTGACGCGGGAACAAACATCACCGCGAGCCACAATCCGAAAGAATATAACGGAATAAAAATTGTAACAAAAAACGCCCACTCGATTTGCGCGGACGAACTTCAGGAAATCAGAAAAATCGCGGAATCGGAAAATTTTACAAAACAAGAGAAACAAGGCACATCAAAAAAAGAAGACATTTGGCCAAAATATAAAAAAGATCTTTTATCTCGCGCGAAACAAAATGGAGTTCCCCCGCCTGCGGCGGACTCGCGACTATTGGCTAGGCAACCCGCCTACGGCGGGAGCCTTAACAGAAAATTAAAAATTGTCATAGACGCGGGAAATGGAACGGCTGGGAAATTCGCGCCCGAACTTTTAAGAGAATTCGGATGCGAAGTTATAGAACTTTATTGCGATTTGGATGGCACATTTCCAAACCACGAAGCCAATCCGGAAGAGTTGAAAAATATGCAAGATTTGATTCAAAAAGTTATTGAAGAAAAGGCGGATTTGGGTATAGGTTTTGATGGAGACGGCGACAGAGTGGGTATTGTTGATGAAAAAGGACACATGTATTCATCGGATTTTATGCTCCTTCTTTTGGCGAGAGATCTCGCGGCGCGAGTAAAAAATCCGAAAGTTGTTTTTGACGTAAAAGTTTCATCCATAATTATCGAAGACATGGAAAAACACGGAGTAGTGCCGATTATGAGTAAAACCGGACATAGTTTTATCGAAAATAAAATGAAAGAAATTTCAGCTCCGCTCGCCGGTGAAGTTTCCGGACATTTATTTTTTAGTGAAAATTATTACGGATTTGATGACGCACTTCTCGCCGCGGAAAAAATAATAGAAATTATTTCAAAATCAGACATCCCACTCTCTCAAATTTTCAGCGGCCTGCCGATTTCTTACGCCACGCCCGAATTTAAAGCGCCTTGCCCCGATGATAAAAAATTCGATATAGTAAAAAATCTCGTCGAACATTTTACGAAAGAATATGACTGCGTAACAATCGACGGCGTACGAATAAATTTTGATAAAACTTCATGGGGGGCGGTACGCGCCTCAAACACAAGCCCTTGTCTGACACTTCGCTTTGAAGCCCGCACGCAAAATCGCCTTCAAGAAATAAAAAACATCATGGCCACCGAACTCAAAAAATACCCCGACGTCGGATTGGATTTTCTGGAAGAATAGCTAAACCAGTTGGACATTCTCAAAAACTATCAGATACAAGGCGTCAGAAAAATTTTGATTCTTTAGTGTACTAACTGTACAGGAGAATCAAAATTTTTCTGCAACACAGTAGATGATAGTTTTTCAGAATGTCCCAAACAAAATCGAATCCGGCGCGGAGTAAAATATATACACCGGCTGAAAATCTTTCGTATTATCCAGCCCTTGCGCGAGATTGCTTTTATCCGTAGGCGGAACCAAATCGCCATAGGAAACGGGTGGATTATAAAGATTAAGAGGATCTATTCCATTGCATGGAGTTACGCCATCATCACCAAAAACTTCTCCGCCGGAACTTATTTTTATCATATCCTCAAGGGTCAAAAATTTCCCGCATATCTGATCCTTCGGATTTCCGTTTTCATCCGTTTCAAGAGAGGGCTTAAATACTCTCAAATAATTCAAATCTGTTTGCTGAGCACGCAACCAGTCGTCAGCACTAACAGGCTTGGTTAAAGCCTTAAACCCATCCAATAAAATATCCCCGGGGAGATCCGAACCGCCAATTGTGTTATGAGCGGCAATCCCTCCGACAATAACAATCTGATTCTTTGAAAGCGCGTCATACCTCTCGGAAGAGCTGGCAAACTTAGGCAAACCTGTGCCGGAATTTATATTGTCTCTATCGGAAACAATGCCGCCGCTGTCCTTGTATGACAACACGGAACAATCGGCAAACATATTCGCTCGAATATTTTTAACTTTGGAATTTATATAAATATTCCCCTTATCGCACCCCGCGGAATAAGGCCTTATGGCAAACAAAGAAAGCTTCACGTTTTTATCATTCGGCCAAACATCTCCATAGATATAAATATTACCGTTTAAAACGACAACGGACACTTTCTTTTGCAAACTGGTCGCTCCGCCTCCTTCAAGATTTATAAAAACATCTCTATTTCTAAAAACAGCAATAACATCATCCCCAACTTTAACGTTTTTATAATCTAACCCGCCACCATCCCCCGTTAAAGTAGAGGTATCATTTATGATTTTTCCTATTGTAACAAGAGAATTTGACCCATTATTTCCTTTATCTATACTCCACCCTGCAAGTTGTTTTAAAATTTTATCTGTAATATTTCGTCTAATGGAATCGGCCAAAATATTTACATTTTTTGTGCCGGTTTGATTGGTGGATATATTCGCGGTCGGACTAAGAGCTTTCGGAGAATTGATACTGCCGTGAATAATCGCCGCCGGGTTTGAAACCGCGCTTGTAAACCTTGGAAGATGATTGCTATAGTAATAAACATCTTTTGGGTTAGAGGAGTTATAGGCATAATGAACAATACTGTAAATTGTCGGCCCGGACATTACGTTGCAAGGTTCTGCCGTGCCATTCGGCAAAGTAGCCACTGCATATAAATTTTCATTACTGTTCACGCTCGTTATTGTATGTTTATTCTTACCCAAAGTATTGCCGCTCGCGTCAATATAATGAATATCAAAACCGGTAGTCTCAAGCCCCACACAATCATCCGAGCTGACAGTCGCGCCTTTATCGTAATCAAGATTCAAGCCAATATTCAAGGCCATATAGACGAAAACATCCCCATTAGTCTTCGTCCCAACCTTAAAACTGATTGGAAGATTTCTGGTCGCCAGAATCACGTCTTGAGAATTATTCGCGTACAAAGGATTCACTTCAACAATGGGCCTGAAATTAAGACTTACACCGGCCTTGTTATTCGGATAAACAACATTCGGAACAACGACACCGTTAAGCTTTATCGGCGTATCATCAAGATTTTTAATATCAAACGAAACACTCTTCAATATAAGCCTATTCGGCTCTATTTGAGATATATTAAAATCATTAAGTTTATTAAAGAAAGTTTCATTTTTGAAGAGTGTCGCGGGTTTTATTGAAGTTGTAAGCGAAACATTGGCATCGGTTGTCGGAGCAATAGACTTAATTTTAGCGACATTATAACATCCGGAGCCGGAGCACACGCTACCGCTTATTGAACTGAAAGCGATACTTATGGGCTTATAGATAACAGCTCCATTTGGAGAATTATAAATAGGAACCTGAATACCGTCGAGAGCATTCCCGACAGCCTGCCCCGCGCGCTGATCTCTTTTCACAGTATCAGTCCATGAAAACTGGAAATTACCGATTTTATATTTAGTTATATCAAGCGGCGTAACTCCATCGGCCTCTCTTAAATATATAAAAACATCATATCCCTGTTGCCAGTCGGCAACTTTCACCTGTGACATAGTGTCCAAAGAAACTCCAATATCCGGCTTAACTTCAACGCAAACAAAAGCCACATTATCACAAGGACTGACAACGGCCTTTGGCGGCGTTTTTCCGGGAAGCTGTATATTCACACCTGTAAAATCAATCCAAACTTTCGCGTCGCTCCACGCGTAACCGCTCGCGTTCCCATTCGAGTCAATGGTTACGCCATAATTAAATGGCACTCCACCGTTTGTTCCGCTTCCCGACATTTGTATATACCCGAAAGATTCATTCCACGCGTATCCTGAAAGCGGCCTTTTCCCAGCGCTGAGAGCCCCGATTTTCACGCCATAATTAAAACCTCCGCAATTAACTCCCTCATTAAGACCGCCGTCGCAAATAAAAGAAACAAATCCCAAATTATCATCCCACGCGTATCCTCTGACGGCATATTGATCATTGCCGAGCGGGACCGCGGCGCCGCCATTGTTTGAAGTACAAGCCGCGAGCTTTCTATCCGCGGGCGCGAGCCCTTGTCCCAAACCGACAATCGCCAAATTGGTAACTTTATTGGCGTCCGAATAAGAGCTCGGGTGAGAATTAAAATGAATTTGACCTGCATTAACATTTGAAAGTTTCGTGTCTCCCGTAATTTTCCCGCTGCAAATCGTATCGCCTTCCGCAAACGCGGAAAGTGAAAACGCAAAAGCGTAAAATCCGGCTGCCGCGGCAATGAAGACAAAAACTAAAAGAAATTTAATTCGAACTTTTAGATTCATAAGAAAAGGTACTGTTCAATTCTTTTCCGATTCTACCACAAAAAAGTTGGAAACAAAACTGGTTATGAAAATATTTTCCATATTACCCCTTCCTTTCTTTCGGCTCATAAAAAACCGTCTCGCCTTCTTTATTTTGAACTTTTAATTTTCCTGTTTTTTTATCTATTTCCACAGGCTTGTCCCACGTCGCAAATTTGCATTTCGGAAATTTATTGCATCCCCAAAAAACTCTTCCTCCCTTCTTTGTATGCCTTTCGACAAGCTGTCCGCCAAGAGAATGCTCTCCGCATTTCGGACATTTCACTCCGGAAAAAACAACTATCGACATTATATTTTTGCATTTTGGATAATTTGAACATCCCAAAAACGGGCCGTATCTGCCGGTTTTCACTTCCATATCCCCGCCGCACTTCTCGCATTTTTTTCCTTCAAATTTTTTCTCGTATTTTTTCAATTCTTCCGCCTTCTCTTTGGAAATCGCGGGAGCAAGACCGACCGCGCCCTCAAGAGGTTTTGCGTTTTTACATTCCGGATAATTGCCGCACGACAAAAATTTCCCGAATCTTCCAAGTTTTATAACCATCTTAGAACCGCACTTCTCGCAAATTTCCTTACTCTCTTCGTTCACAATATCCGCCTTTTTCAAGGTTTTTTCTTTTACTTGAATATTTTTATGAAAAGGTTCGTAAAATTCTCTGATCATCGGAACCCACTCTTGTTTGCCCTCCTCAACTTTATCCAATTTATCTTCCATTTCAGCGGTAAATTGATAGTCCACGATGTCGGAAAAATTTTCCACAAGCACGTCCGTAACAACCATCCCCAAATCGGTGGGCTTTAACGCCTTTGCCTCTTTTTCAACATACCCTCGAGATATAACCGTACTGATCGTCGGCGCGTAAGTACTCGGGCGTCCTATGCCCTCGCTCTCCAATTTTTTCACAAGCGACGCCTCGGTATATCTCGCGGGAGGTTTTGTGAAATGTTGGCTCGGAATAATTTTTTCCAAATCAACATTTTCATTTTCCGACAAAGGAGGCAAAAGCTTTTCACCGTCCATCGAATCATCTTCTCCATGATCTTTCCCCTCCATGTAAACCTCCATAAATCCGGCGAATTTCACCGTCTGGCCGGTTGCTCTAAAAGCATATTCAAGAGATTTTTTATTTTTAAAAGACTCGATATCCGCGCTGACTCTATCCAAAATCGCGTCCTTCATCTGGCATGATATAGCCCTTTTCCAAATAAGTTCGTAAAGTCTCGACAGGTCTCTGTCCAAAAATTTCTTCACATAATCGGGATGTAATTTAAAATCAACCGGACGAATAGCCTCATGCGCCTCTTGCGCGCCTTTCACCCCTTTATAATGTCTGTGAGTGGAAAAAACATATTTTTCTCCAAACTCTTTTCGAATAACTTCTTTCGCCTCATCCAAGGCAAAATCAGCCAGATGGGTACTATCCGTTCTCATGTAAGTTATAAGACCGGTTTCTCCTCCTCCGATATCAATTCCTTCATATAATTGTTGAGCGAGCATCATTGTTTTTTTCACGGAAAAATTTAATTTTCTGGAAGCCTCCTGTTGAAGCGTGGAAGTAATAAATGGAGGCGGCGGAGTTTTTGTAATATCTTTCTGCTCAACTTTAACAACTTTATAATCGGCGCCTTCCAAAACTTTTAAAATTTTCTTTGACTCGGATTCATTGCTTATAATAAGTTTTTTTTCTTGATAAGTTTGCAATTCGGCTTCAAAAATTTTTTTATCTTTTTTTTCAAACATCCCGAATATTTGCCAATATTCCTCGGGCTTGAAAGCAAGGATTTCACGCTCCCTGTCTACAATAAGTCTCACGGCGACACTCTGAACTCTTCCGGCCGAAAGCCCGTATCTGACTTTTTTCCAAAGCAAAGGAGAAAGTTCATAACCCACAAGTCTGTCCAAAACTCTTCTCGCCTGTTGCGCGTGCACAAGCAGCATATCAATCTTGCGAGGATTTTTAATCGACTCTTTTATCGCGCGTTCGGTAATTTCATGAAACACAATTCTATGTATAGGCGCCTTGCCTTTTTCCGCTTTAAGAACATGAACAAGATGCCATCCGATCGCTTCTCCTTCACGGTCCTCATCAGTCGCGATCCACAGTTCATTTGCTTTTTTATAAGCATCGATCAAATCTTTCACAACTCTTTTTTTGTCCGCGGAAATAATATAAGTTGGATCAAAATCATTTTTCACGTCAATTCCCATCTTCGATTTCGGCAAATCTCTGACATGCCCCATCGAAGCGAGCACTTTAAAATCTTTCCCCAAAAATCGCGAAATCGTTTTCGCTTTCGCTGGAGACTCCACTATCACAAGATTTTTTGCCATGCCTATACTTTTATAGCAGGATTTTTTTTTCGTCAAATTATTTCTTTGGAATCATTCGCTCCAAAGGACTCTTAAGTGGTCTTTTAATAGGATTGGCAACAAGAAAAACATGCTTTCTAACGTCATCGCGTTTAGCAAAAACATTTTCATCTTTTGCCAAAACCAAAAATCCGTTTGATTCACAAATGGAAATTCCATGTTCCGCAAGAACGGAATTAGTTTTCGCGATAACATCGCTCAATGTCTCATCTCCGCCGGACTGAAAAGAAAACGGCAGTTTATTTGCCTCGTCAATGGAAACTCCGTGAAATTGATAAATCATGGCATTCAAAAGAAGTCGACCATTTACGTAAACGGAGTTTTTGTTGCTTGTTTTAAAACCTTCAGCCAGTCCTTTAACCTCATCATGAAGATCTCTAGCCAAGGCATTTGGAGCTCTCATGTTTAGAATATCAAACACAGTGTCGTGGGTAGAGGCGCGCCAACCATAGCCATCTTTATGTTTTCTACGTCTTGCCGGAGAAATTATGGACGCGACCCTTTCGGAAATATCCACGGCGCAAGAACCAACGCTGTCCATAGCCTTCAAATAACTTTCAATTCTGCTCCTCATCTTACCTTTATGTCCTTTCTCTGCCGCCGCAGCCTTCATTTTGCTAACATTCTCATATCTATATTTCTTATATTCATCCATCAACTCCCCATGACGACGACACCTCGATGTCGAATCCTCAAAGTCGGCACCAAGCTGATTTTTAAATCTGCCATCATAATAGCAGCCATCCATGGCATGAGCGCCCATCACACGCACAGGCCTTCTAGCCTCGGCAATCATGGCAATTCCATTATTCGCGTATACAACAAATCCATATTTTTCAAGCCGTCTATTTAAATCTTCGATTCTCTCCGGGATATTTTTTGCATTAAAAAGAATTTCAAGATCATTAAAAGACACTCCAAAATAAGCAAACACAAGAGCGTCCAGTAACATCTGGTTTTCATCCCCCCTAATTCTATCAACCAATCCGGCAATTGTATTCCCATGAAGATTGCGCAAATTATTACCATCTACAGCATCTCTCCCGCCTTCATCTCCATCGGTTTCTAAAACTTTTACATCAAAAACAGCTTCACACTTATCAAGATCAATTTTAACGGGAATTCCGCTATCCCCTTTTGTAAGTCCTGCCGCCTTAGTACTCGCAGTTGGAACACATTGTCTAAGAATAACATTTAAATATGAGATAAACAGCGAAGTGGCAACGGTTATATCTGAAGTCGGAATACCTTTTGCCGTGGCCCCCTCGCAAACAAGTTTATTAAATCTGGACAATCTCTCTCTTCTTTTTAATCCGATAAATCTTGAGAAAAATTCAGCAAACACAGCATCCTTCTTCTCCAAAATCCCCCCTGCGTCTTCCAAATAAGCCCTATCTATTTTAAGCAAAGCATCCATTCTTTCATCCACATCCTTATCGCCAATCAAAGCAAGAGCGCATAAAAATCCGCCCATGCCCATCTCCCTTTTAGAATATTTTCTAAGAGTTTTTTTATCAGAACATCCTTTTTGAGAATCGGGAACATCTGCGGTAGCCGAACCTTCCCCGTTCGGTTTAGCCGCAGACAAAACCTTCGCCATAACCGCGGAAACAAGCGCGTCAGTATCCACGTCTAAACTTCCGACACCCTCAACGATATAATCACCAGCCTCAACAGCCACATCCCTGCAAAAACCACCCCTAGCGCCGTAAGGCGTAATAGAAAATCCGCTGGATGACGGAGAAAGACAAGGAATCCCTCTGATTAACTTTCTGGAATTAGTCTTAAATATCAATACAATCGATCTCCCCTCCGCGGCTCTAACCATAATATCGTTAACCCTATCCGAACAAACTGACACAAGACTGAAATTTGGATGTAAAGTTTCCGTAGAAGTTGTCAAATTTCCATCTCGAGAATCGCCCGCTTCCGCCTCGGGCCTAAAACCACCGCCATTGGGTTTTCTTCTCCTTCGACCGGCAGCCAGAAACCCTGCCAGCCTCCTCAAAGAATGCGCTCCATATCCACCGGCTTCACCCATAAAACATTTAATTACAAAAAAGGGGGCAATCCTATCACACACAAATAATAACATGCAAGCTCCATGTACATACTGATAGATTCTAAAATCAAATGCACCACTTGGGATATATTGTAGTTGAACAAAACAAATAACCCCAAGTGGCATGAAACATATTAGTTATGAGGAGCGACAATTGATAGAGAAATTGCTCGCAAACAAGTACAAAACAAG
>JACROX010000007.1 GCA_016214225.1 Candidatus Peregrinibacteria bacterium
TGAGAAACGCCGTTAATCATACTTTGTTCTTTGAAAATCAGTGTTTATATCAATGTTTTGTTGTGAAAAAAAATTTTATCAATTATCATCACCTCATATTCCAAGGAACCTTCACGGGCTCAGTTGGACAGAATCCCGCCAAAGATACTGTCTAACTAAACAGTTATTAGACAGTATTGACATACGCGCCAACCCGTCCCGAACCCGTTTACTGTGAAAAGGTGCTATTTGGATTTTGTGGGATAAATATTAGGGAATCTCTGAAAAACGATGAAGTTGGCACAGCAATACGCGTTTTTCAGAGGTTCCTTAGAGTTGACGATTTTGCCTTTCTGCTCTAACCTATAGCCCATGATTTCAAAAGAAAAAGGTCTAATAATCTTAACGGTTTTTGTGGATATACTTGGTTTTGGGATAATTGTTCCAATTCTGCCTTTTTATGTAACTTCTTTTGGAGTATCCGCGACGACGGTCACACTGCTTTTCGCTGTCTTCGCGTTTTTCTCGTTTTTAAGCACGCCGTTTTTAGGCGCGTTGTCGGACAAAATCGGAAGACGCCCAATATTAATTGTCAGTATTTTAAGCACATCGATAGGATGGTTTGTATTTGCCGGAGCGGGGAGTGTAATCTGGCTTTTCATAGGAAGAATTGTTGACGGACTCGCGGCGGGAAATATTTCAACCGCGCAAAGTTACCTGATTGATATTTCAAAAACGGATAAAGAAAGAACTCAAAATCTTGGAGTGATAAGCGCGATTTTCGGAGTGGGATTTATAATAGGACCGATGATTGGAGGATTTTTGAGTACGATATCTCACACGTTCCCATTTTGGTTCGTGGGAGGATTGGCAATGTTAAACGCGCTTTTGGTATTTCTATTTTTGCCGGAAAGCAGAAAAAACACCAATGATAATGAAGAAAAAATATCGATCAATCCATTCAAGCCTCTGGCAAGAGCGATAAAAAACAAAGCGCTTATGCCTTCATTTATAGCATGGTTCTTTTTCATTTTGGCCGCCACGACAACGCAATCCATGCTCTCACTTTTCCTTAAAGATAATTTCGGTTTTGACGCGTTTAAGGCGGGACTTGTTATTACCGGAATGGGAATAATAATCGCGTTAAACCAAACCATAGGACTAAAACATTTATGGTTGAAATATTTTAAAGAGCCGGATTTGGTGCTTTTACTTGTAATAATTATGGGAGCGGGTCTTCTGCTCATGGGAAGTACGGTAAATATTTTATTCCCTTTAGGATTGATTTTTGTTTCTTTCTGCCAATCGGTGCTTAGAGTTGTAATGACAAGCCAAATGGCGGGGAAAGCCGGTCCGGAAATAAGAGGAGAGATATTGGGAATAATGACATCGATCGCGTCTTTGAGCATGGTAATAGGCCCGCTCATGGCCGGTCCTCTGTTTGAAATTAAAACAAACATCCCATTTTTAACAGGCTTCATTTACACCCTAATCGTACTTGCGGTAATTTACATAGACAGAAAATCACTCAAAAAGGAAGAACTTCCGGAGGATGTGCAAACGGATCAAATGGTTTATTAAGAACACGCTGAGCACATCTATTTTTTTAAATTCTCCAAATATTTTATCGCGGCATCTTTCTGCGTATCCACTTTATTTTTAACATCGTTTTTGTCCATTTCAACAACGATATCCGGCATAAGCCCAACATGATTAACGGTTTTTCCTTTTGGCGTAAACCATTTCGCGATTGTAAGACGAAGGCTTGATCCATCGGCGAAATTTTCAACTTCTTGCACGCTGCCTTTACCAAAAGTTTTTGTGCCCATAACAATCCCTCTCTTGTTATCTTGAATGGAACCGGCTGTAATCTCCGAAGCTGAAGCGCTTCCTTCGTTAACTAAAATAACCAAAGGAGCATTTAAAATTTTCGGTCCGCCTTTTGTTTTTATCATTTCATTATCTTTTCCCCTTTGCCTTATTTCAACCGCGTTTGCGTCTGTCGGGAGCAAATAAGAAAGCAGATCAACGGCGGTCTCAAGATATCCGCCTCCATTGAATCGCAAATCCACAATCAAGCCTTTTGGCTCTTGCAAGATCATATCTGAAATCGCTTTTGAAAATTCTTCGTTTGTTTTTGCGTTAAATTGATTAACGCTAACAAAGATAATGCCATTTTTAAGCTTCTCGACAGTCACGCTTTTTATATCAATTCCCTCTCTTACGATTGAAACATCAAAGGGTTCTTTTAAATCTTTTCTGATTATCGTTAAAGTTACCGTGAACCCTTTCTTTCCTCTTATCTTAACTGTCACTGAAATCTTTGCTCTCATCTGGAGTCATAAAAACCGTATAGGGATCCTTGAAAGAAGAAACCAATCCTTTAATCCCGCCATAAACTCTATCCTCCTCGCTTATGGAATCTTTGTCGGCATATCGATTTTCAAGTTCATCCCAAACGGTCCAATACAAACCCATATCAACTTTGTCTTTTGTTTTTTGAACAGAGTCGGTTATTTCTTTTTTTTGATTATTGACGCCGGAAATGGCGCCGCTAAGATTTGTAATCAGACCAAAATTCGTAGCCTGCCAGCCGATTAAAAAGCTCGCCACCGCGACTGTAACGTAAATAAAAATCCTTTTTCCTTTCCCTGTATTTTCCAAATCGTACATGACTAGAAATCTATCAGACTTTTCTGATTGGAGCAACACTCAACGCGAGTTTTTTTACTCCAACTTTGCAGTCTTCGAACGCGACGGTAATCACGCCTCCCGCGACATTGATAACAATGCCGTTTCCAAAAGTATCATGATAAATTTTATCCCCGATTGAAATTTCATCTTCAAAACCTTTTTCAGTTTCAATCGGGATCGGTTTGCCTGAAATATTTTCCAGAGAAATATGTTTGCGTCCGGAATTTCTGCCAAAATTTCTTTCAATCAAAGTTTCGTCAATGTCTTCCAAAAATTGCGATGGAGCATTTGTTCTTGATTCTCCGTAAAGAGTTCGCTCTCTCGCGTGAAGCAAGTAGAGCTTGTCTTTTGCTCTTGTCATAGCCACATATAGAAGTCTTCTTTCTTCCTCCAAATCTTCTCTGTCAATCATGCTTCTTGTGTGAGGGAAAATTCCTTCTTCCAACCCCGCGATAAAAACATTCGGGAATTCAAGGCCTTTCGCGGAATGTACCGTCATAAGAGTTACGGCATTTTCAGTTTCATCCAAATTATCCAAATCCGAAATTAAACTTATTTCTTCAAGAAAAATACTTAGCGACATCCCAGCTTCAAGCTGATCGTATTTTTGAGCGACCGAAATCAATTCGGCCACGTTCTCAATCCTTGCTTCGCCTTCGACACTTCCGTCATCCAACATTTTTTTATATCCGGTTATGTTAAAAACATGAGTAATCATATCGGCCGCGTTATTACCTTTATTCAAATCCTGCAGTTTATTAGTCATCTTTATAAAAGACTCTATTATTTCAAGTTTTGATTTTGGAATCTCGGAAATATTGTCGGAGACAAGCATTGCTTGATAAAAAGAAATATCATGAATAGCCGCAAAATTTCTAATAAGTTCCAATGTTCTTGGTCCTATTTTCCTCTGTGGAGTATTTATGATTCTAAGTAAACTCACTGTGTCGTTCGGGTTTGAAATAAGCCTTAAATAAGACAGAACATCCTTGATTTCTTTTC
The DNA here is from genome assembly GCA_016214225.1 of Candidatus Peregrinibacteria bacterium. Taxonomy (GTDB): domain Bacteria; phylum Patescibacteriota; class Gracilibacteria; order UBA1369; family LOWO2-01-FULL-3; genus JACROX01. The sequence continues at coordinate 3,676 of JACROX010000007.1, forward strand.
GTTGATAAAACTTAATTCCTCCGACTATACGATATGGAATCCCATATCTTAAAAACACTTCTTCAATCACGCGCGATTGAGCGTTTGTTCGATATAAAACAACAAATTCGTTGTAAGTCGGGTATTCGCTTCCCCTCAAAAGATTGGATATTTCACGCGCTATAAGCTCGGATTCATGCCTTTCATTATCGGCTACCCACTCGCTCAATTTGTCGCCGCCGGCTCTTACCGTCCATAATTTTTTATCCTTTCTCTTCGAGTTTTTACTTATAATTTGATTGGCGCAGTCCAAAATATTTTGCGTGGATCTGTAGTTCTGATCCAAAGTTACGATTTTGGTTTCCGGATAATCTTTTTCGAAATCCAAAATGTTTTGAATAGTCGCGCCGCGCCAACTGTAAATACTTTGGTCCGCGTCTCCGATTACGCAAAGATTTCTATATTTTCCCGCCAACATATTTATCAAAACATACTGCGCCCTGTTTGTGTCTTGATATTCATCAACGGAAATAAACTTAAATTTTTCTTGATACTGGTCGAGAATTTCAGGAAATTTTTTAAACAGCTCAACGGTTTTCATTATAATGTCATCAAAATCCAGCGCGTTATTTTTCTGTAAATTTTTCTGATACATCGGATAAATTTCCGCGACTTTTCCGAGAAATAATCACTCGAATATTGCCTATATTCTTCGGGTCCTATCAATTGATTTTTGGCATTTGAAATATGAGATAACACAGCTTTCGGGCTTGTTCTTTTTGGGTCGAGAGACATGCTTTCAAGAATTCTTTTTATCAAAATTTCTTGATCTTTTTCATCATAAATCGCGAAAGAATTTTCAAATCCGAACAGATGAAGATGTTTTCTTAGAATTTTAACGCATACCGAATGAAAAGTTCCTATCATCGGGATATTGCCGTCTTCACCAAAGGCGGTGCCCAAAGTTGTATAAGAATTCCGCTTCCTCGGGAAGGAGCCTTACACATCCATGACTGACCGGAATCCCAATATGATCCCTTGCCTCGGTCCAAAACAGACCGCCATCGCCGCCAAGACTTGGCAAAGCATGAAAACCATATCCGCCCGCCCTAAACATCATAAAATAAGGCATAACATAGTGAGGAGGTTCTCCTCCAACTCGCACTTCTTGTTTCAGAAATATTTCCCCAGGGCCTTTTGGCGTTGGAGTAGAGGCTTTTCCCGTACTAACCCTAAATTCCCGAATAACATAATCTCCGAGTTTTACATATAATTTCTGTTCGGAAAGATCGACGGTAATGGATTTTATACCATCAAGAGGAATATCCATAGCGGAGCCGCTTTCGTTCGCGTAAGACAATCTCGTTCTTATGATTTCATGATTTTCTTTCACGTCCCCAACCATAAAATCAACTGAAGTTCTGGCATCGTTTATCCATGCGATACCCTCAATCACGGGAGTTAAATATTCTTTCAAAATATCAGGCCTGTCCGGAGCCTTTCCGTAAAAAGTAAAAGATGCGATTTTCCCAGGATCCACCCTTAGCTGATCCATGCCAACTCTATTCTCAGATTCCCAATTTGTATTCTCAACACCATCTATATTTTTAGTAAAAAATTGGCTTTTTGCGTCCCTCGGATTATCCGTGCCAAGAGACATATGAGGCCCTTTGCATTTGCTGTTTCCAGAAAACCAAGGCGTATTGCCTGTATTTTTTAAGAAAATTTTTACTTTAAAATCTTCATCCGATTCGAGCTTTAATTTCCTTCTTACGGAAACAAATTGCGCGCCATAAGACGCTTCCTTGTCTGTTTCAAAGCCGCAAATTTCATTTTTCTTCTCAAATTGTTTTAATGTTTTAGCGGACACAATATCTTCAAAGTCCGTTACATTAAGAGCGATTCGAGAGATTTTACCGTCAGATTTAACAATGGAGTTCGCTTCGCTCACGCTATTAGCTAGCAACCCTTCGGGTCGCTTGGATTCTGCAAAAACAGAATTGAAACTAAACCCTCCGATAATTGAAAGACAAAGTATGGTTGACAAAATCTTCCACTTTTTCATTTTATTTGTATTTTAGTTTTAAACTAACAATATTATACAATAAAATATAACAAAAATCAACCAGTGCAACATCTTAAGAACAAGCCCTAAGCGTTACTTCAAAAGTTTTTGCAGTTCTTTCTTAAAACTTTCAAGATCCTTAAACTGCCTATATACAGAGGCAAACCTGATATATGCCACCTCGTCAAGCTCTTTTAGCGCATTCATAACCCCTTCTCCAACAACTTTGCTTGGAATTTCTTTTCCCGAATTAGACCACATTTCCTCAAGAGAATTTAGCATCTTTGTAACTTGTTCTTCCGTGATTTTGCGTTTTTCACATGCTTTCCAAATACCCTTTTCCAGTTTTTCTCTATCATAGCTCTCTCTAGCTCCATCCTTTTTCACAACAATAAATTTTGAGGACTCCGTTCTCTCAAAAGTTGTAAATCTATAATCGCATTTTTCACATTCGCGTCTGCGCCTGACGGCTTTATGTCCATCGGTTTCACGAGAATCAAGAACGCGCGTTTCTTTGCAGTTACATTTTGGGCAGTACATAATTTTAGATTAAGTCTTTTTTAAATATTTTTCAAATTCTCAAGACGGGCGGGACGAACAAGGTAAACAAATTCCTCGCTCAAAAATCCATCGGTCATACCTGCGATATAGTCTTTTATGGCTACAGCCAGAGAATCTTTTCCACGAAGAAAATTTTTCCTCGGAAGTTTTTTCGGATTTTTAACATAAAATTCAAAAAGTTTTTTTATCATTTTTTTCCCTTCATCAACACGATGGCTTATTTTCGGATGCATATAAAAATTCTTAAACAAATATTGCCTAAGCTCTTTAATCATACTTTTCATTTTGGGGCTGAAATCAGCGATTATTCCTTTGTGGTTTTTTACATTCTCAACAGATTTTATTTTAAATTTTTTAATGTTTTTCATGGTTTGAGTACACAAATCGGAAATCATAATCGAAATTACGGCGCTGATAACACGCGAAATTAGAACTTCATTATTTAAAATCTTACCATATTTTAGAAGAACTTTCTTCATCGCAAGTTTCCATATTTCAAATCTTCCAAGTCTATCAAGATTGATAAGTCCGCATCTTAATCCGTCATCCATATCAAGATGAGGTGATGTTTCAAATTTTTTTTTATTTTGATCCCAAGGAGTTTGGTGTTTAATAAGCCCATCCAGAACTTCAAGAGTCAAATTTAAACCGTCAAAACTCGGATAAAGTTTTTCCAAACTTTCAACAACTCGCCTGCTTTGCTGATTATGCTCAAAGAAGCGACCCGCCAGAGGCGGGTTGCCAGACAAGCGGTGTGAGCGAGAGGAGCGAGCGAACTCATCATCAAGCCCAAATTTTCGCATCATCTCATTTAAGACCGTCTCTCCTCCATGCCCGAAAGGAGGATGTCCGAGATCATGCGCGAGGGCTATGGCTTCCGATAAATCTTCATTCAGTCTTAACCTTCTGGCCAAATCACGGCTTACTTGAGCCACTTCTATAGTATGAGTAAGGCGCGTTCTGTAGTGATCTCCGCTTCCAGCGATGAAAACTTGCGTTTTTTCATCTAACCGCCTAAAAGCCTTTGAGTGTATTATCCTATCTTTGTCCTTCTGAAAGCACATTCTTTCCTTGTCCTCAATTTCTTTAAATTTTCTTCCCGCGCTTTTATTGCTTTTAACCGCATAATCGGCCAAAATTGCCAATTCATTTTCCTCCAGAATTTTACGGATAATCTTCATAAGCGGTTGAAATTACTTCGCCATTATGATATACTGATCCAATTTATAAAACAAAAATTAAATATGGGACAAGGAACATCAATGAGCCAAGGCTCGGCAAATATAGAAAGGCGATCACCTGAAGTAAAAGAAACCAATCTTGCGGCCGCTGCGCTAAAAGTCGCCCCGTACTTAAGGGAAATTACGGGAGAACTTGCCGGTAAAGATTTGATGACGCGCATTAACGCGATTATTGAAAAAAAGATGAAAAATGAACCGTATGAAGATGAAAGAAATAAACTTATGGAGGATATGGACACGATAAGGGAAAAACTTTTAAGCAACACAACTCCGGACGGGAGAATAATTATACAAAACTATTTTGCTGAGGTGGCAAAACACATAGCTTAGAAAAGTGGCCTGAAATATGATAATCTTTTAATCGGAGGTTAATCTTTTTTCATGAAAATATCCGACCACGCAACAAAATTTCTGGAGTATTTGGAAATTACAAAAAATAAATCCGAAAAAACTCTGGAAAATTATCACCATTATCTGACGAGGTTTTCAGTATTTGTTGGTCGGGAAATTTCGCCCGAAGATATAACTTTGGATCATGTTAATAATTACAGATTGCATCTTAATCGAATTACCGATGAACATGGAAAAACATTAAGCATGAAAACACAAAACTATCATTTGATAGCGCTGAGAACTTTTCTTAAATATCTCGTTAAACATGACGTAAAAACACTTGCTCCCGAAAAAGTTGAATTAAGTAAAATCCCCGCGAGAACAGTTGAAGCGTTGAGTCGTGATGAAATCGATAGAATTTTTAAAGCAGTGGATTTGTCCAAGGAAAGCGGATATCGGGATATAGCGATTCTTGAAACACTTTATTCAACCGGATTGCGCGTCAGCGAATTAAAAAACTTAAACCGCGATCAGGTTGATTTGGAAAGGAGAGAATTTATGGTTAGGGGAAAAGGCAAAAAACCGCGTATAATTTTTCTTTCGGAAAGGGCGTCCGAACGAATTAAAAACTACATTAAAACTCGCGAAGATAATATGAATCCGCTTTTTATAAACATGAGTAAATCAAGAAAAAAAGAAAATATTTTGGAAGAAGAAAATCGAAGGTTAACGACTGTTAGTATAGAAAAACTTGTGCGAAAATGTTCACTTAAAGCCGGCATAATAAAAAAAGTTACGCCTCATACTTTACGCCACAGCTATGCCACGGAACTTCTGGTAAATGGCGCGGATATAAGGTCCGTTCAAGAAATGCTCGGACATAGTTCGATAACGACAACTCAAATTTATACGCATCTTACGAACAGAAAACTCAAGGAAACCTACGACAAGTATCATAGATAAATTTTTTTGCCATTGCCTATACTACCCAAACGTATGTTATATTAAAGAATGCTCCGCACTCAAAATATTATAACCGGATAGATTCAAGTTGTAAATGCACTGTACGGTTCCATAGTCTTAGGTACACCCCTTGGTCAGAACGAGGGGTATAGAATTTGGTGAAATAATAAGATACAGGGGTTCTCATATGGAGGGTTTCGTGAGGTCTGAGGATATTGTACTCTATGAGCCATTCGATCA
>JACROX010000085.1 GCA_016214225.1 Candidatus Peregrinibacteria bacterium
CGCGTGTAACTGCTACGGATCTTGCTCAAATGGGAGGAGATCTTCCGGGCGGGAGCATGGGGCCTAAAGCGGAAGCGCTTGGTCGATTCGCAAGTGAAACCGGAAATGAAGCTTGGGTTGGTCCTCTTGATGGTGGATTTGAGGCCTTAACTCAAGGAAGGGGGACTACTGTTGTGCCTTCGTGATATTTTTTATATTTAACCAATAAAATATGGGAGATATAGGTCATTTAGAAGGGGAACAAATGCCGGATATTGATGAAGAGATAATGCGAATTATGGCTCTGCATATGATAAATGTTAAGGTATTTGATTCTCCAAGAAACTTGGAAGTATTAACAGTCCAGGTACACAGAGCCGCGGAAAGGATTGTGGAGTTTGTAAGCGGTAAATTACAGCCTGACGTACGTAAAGCAAGGGGAGAAATGCCCTTGGAAGGAGATATTTTGAAATCTTTCATGTTGAGTTTTGATGACTTACAGGCGGCTTTTTTAAAAGTTTGCGGCAATGTTTTTTTTGCGGATGAAAGTGAATTTACAGAGGGTATGGCCAGAGAATTGGCAAATATGGGGTCGATATTTGATAGGGAATTGATGGCTGTTTTAGCAGGTGGTCGTCCGGAAGAAAATGAGAGAGAAAAAGCTGGAAGTCGAAACGCAGGAAGAGAACTTGATGAAGCAGTTGATCGTTTTGCTCAAAGATGTGCTGATTGTCGATGTGGAGGGGAGGGTGGAAGGGGGGATTGATAGTTTTTCAGAGTGTTTCTAGGCATGCCTGAATAGTTTTTATAGCGAATCGTCCAAAATTTCAATTTGAAATATTTTAGGATCATTCCATGTTTCACTGGTTCTATGTAATGCCCATAGATATTTTCCATCCCATGCCAAAGCCCAAGGATCTTTAGCAGCCGGATATATTTCTCCGACCAGTTCGCCTTCCTTTGTGATTTTGCACAACCCTTTGCGGCAACCGGCGTATACCCAGAAATAGCCATCGGCATATGTAATAGAGCCACCGGGAGTGAAAAAGGGAATATTTCCGACAACTTTTCCACTTTTGTCTAAAATCCATATTTTATCACCGGTTCTGCTTACCAAATAAAGAAACTTGCCATCAGAAGTTAAGCCGGCGGTTCCGCCTTTTTCCGCGTCAGGAATATCAAAACTGTCAACTATCTCAATGAAATCTCCCGATTTTGCGCCTTTTTTTAATTTGAACTTGAAAATCTTTTTCAGGCTACCATCATTGATATAAAAATATTCTCCATCAAAAGCCAACCCTCGCGGACTGATAATGCCATTATTTCCAAATCGTTCCACAGCCTCCGTATTCGGATTAATTTTGATAAAATCAAGATCTTTTCCAATCTCACTGTCTAAACTAAAGCGATAAAGATAGCCGTCATGGTACAGTAGCGACCACCCAAAATAAAGATTCTTCCCAATCTTTTTGGTAACTCTTCGTGTTTCATCCTTGTCAGCATACACATAAGGGAATCTGTCTTCTGCTTCACCAGGGACATAGGAAAGCTCCAAGTTCCTAATGTCCTTATAGTCAAAAACCGGAGGTTGTTTACCGCTAACGATTTGGTTATTATTCAGAGTACTTTTTACATTATCATCAATGGCAAAAATAGTTTCTCCCACATTTTGAAAATCATTGTTTTCAACGATAATCTGCGATTCCATGCCCGCACTGATTGTAAACTCTGGATCGTCCGTCTTTAAAACGCGGTAATTTTCAAAAAAATTATTTTTAACTGTTCCCGTACTTTTCTCAAAATGCACTCCGTGGTGTCCACCCTTGAAATAATTGTTTGAGATAACGGCATCTTTGTTGTATTGTTCGAGCGCGATATCGTGGTAAGCATTGCCGTAAAGTGTATTGTTTTTGATTATAGGAGTTGAACGTTCCGCGTATAATCCTTCAGAATTTATCCAGCGTATAATTGAATTGGTGATGGTGACGGAAGAATCAAATTGCGTAATCGCTATTTCAGCAAACTCAACTATGACATAATCAAAAACGGATTTTTTAGAATTGAATATGGTTATACCCATCCAGTCTCCATTTATTGGATCCGGGGCATCGGAAGTGAACCAAATTTGTTTTTCAGGAGTTCCAACAGCTTTTATTGTTCCATAAACATTCAATCCTGCTCTTTCAAAAGTTTTATAATTTCTATCATGCTTAAATTTTATAATTGTTCCGGGGAGTATTGTTAAAGTGGCTTTCTCCAGAACATTTATACCACAGGTAACATTAACGTTTCCTTTCCAAGTCTCGTTTTCGGTTATATCCCCGCATTTTTCATTATCGGCATTCTGAGTATTTTCAACAATTTTTTTAACAATTTTCCCTCCAAAATTTTTATAAATAAAAAATCCTCCCACTCCAAGGATAATTAAAACCAATGAAATAATTATTTTTTTCATAAATATTTTCGTGTAAATCTATCATACCAAAAAACACTTTTAAAAAGAAGCGCCGAGGCGGTAAACTCGTTATCATCCTATTTGGCTCCCGGGGGCGGATTCGAACCGCCGACCAATTGGTTACACTTATCTCTACATTTCTGTAAAGCGTGGACTATCTCATCTCCCATTGAAGATGGGAGTAGGGCGCTAATGATAGATTATTGTTGGGACTCACTTTCTAGTCTCTGAACCTTTCTGTCGACCTTTGCCCCGACAGACTTGGCTGCGGATTGCCTTACTCGCTAGTTTTACCGAGGTTAGGTTTCCCGCAATTCACCCTATTTTCGACCAACATTTCTGTTGGAAGCTGCAATGTTTTACAGCCAACTGCGCTACCGCTGCGCTACCCGGGAGTGTTAAAGAGCAGAAGTGTCCTTAAATAGGACGGAGCAACTATATCCAACTTGTGTTGGCTTTTCAATATATTTTTAAAATAACATCCGATAGTTTTTCAGATGTTCTTCAGTATTACCAAATCTCTCCCGACTATCTGTTCTTTTCTTCCGTATGAAAATATTTTCAGAGTTTGAAATCCCGCTTCGGATGCGATTTCGCTGAATTTTGGAAAATGGATAATGGAGTTCGCTCGCTCTGCTCGCTCGCGGCTAAAGCTGGGCAATCCGCCTACGGCGGGAGTCTTGATTGAATTTTTTGTTTTGTATGCCGGCAAGCAAAGCAGGATTTTAGTATTTTGGCTGATGAGAGGTTTTATAGCTTTCAGCCAATTTAAGTGAAGATTTGAAAGTTCACGAAATATTTTATCCATTGTCTCTTGGTTTGGCTCAAATGTTAAAAGCGGTCCGAGATAACTTTCCGTAACTACCGCGTCGATTTTTTCAGGAAGGTCTTTTTTTGTGAGCAGTCTGGCATCTTTTTGGAATAATTTTAGTTCGTGTTGTTTTTGTGTATTTAATTGTTTTATCATCCATTCGCAATTTTTCTTTGAGTACTCGATCATTTTGGCTTCGACGTCCGATCCTATCGCCAAATGGTTCATGAGGAGCGCTTCCATCAGTATTACTCCAGTGCCGCAGAACGGATCGTAAATTGTTTTTGGTTCGTGTGTGTTTCCGAGAGTCAGATTTATCATTATTTGTGCGAGCTTTGGCGGAAGCATGCCTGTTTGCATGTCTCTGCAAGGTCGGTTGAAGTCGCGTAAACTGTAGTCATCGATGTTTTGTATGGCGGAAGTTTTTCCTATGAATATTGATTTTGAGCCTTTGATTATGTTGAGATCGATGCCTTTTTCTATTGTTCCGGATTTATAAATTGCCGAAGATTTTGGGTTCTCCAAGCCTTTATTCAAGAAGCGGCTATTTAAATGCAAAGATTTAAGAATTTTTTTAGAAAAATTTAATAACTGTTTGATATTAAGTGTGTGTGTATTTTTTAAATTGTATGTACTTATGCAAAAAGGAATTTTTCCATAGCGGTCTTTAAAATATTTTTCGAAATATGACAGGATGAACTGCTCTATCTTGTTTTGGGTTTGAGTTGCTGTTGCTATGTCTGTTTTCGCGTCGATGGTTTCCACTATTTCGATTATTTTAATTGTTCCGCCGAGATTGTCTTGGAGAGTTTGAATATTTTTTATGTGATTGCCGTTTTCCTTGTTATCAAGGTCAAAAATTGCGATGTCGTAAATATGTTCGACAAGATTTTTTTCTCCGAGCACGCTCGACAGCTCCGCCAAACAGAGATCTTTTTCTCGTCCTAGTTCGAATCCGAATAAACGCATTTCTTTATTCAATATTTATGCTGGAAGGTATCTTATATCAAATTCGCAGAATATCCAATGACCAGTGGTTTTGGATTGTTACTTTTGTCCTTGCCGTTGTGTTGAGTTTCTGGGTTGGTTTCGCTGTTTTCAGATATTGGCAAATAGAAGTCTGCAAGCCCGCGATGGAAGTTATTAAATCCGGCTATGGATAAGGAATCTCTGAAAAACGATGGATTGCAAGGGAACGAGTAGGAAGCGACGAAGTTGACACAGCAATACGCATTTTTCAAAGATTCCATAATAAAAATGTTTTATATGCAAGATGTAACTTTAACGAGCGATTGAGTTTAAGGTTTTCTAAGGGTATTTTCTTGTCGGGCAAAATTATTTTTTAATATTGTATATATGGCAATGTCATTAAACAGAGTTGAACTTATTGGAAATTTAACGCGTGATCCTGAAACAAAACAGATTCCGGGTGGGCAGATTGTGGCTACTTTTTCTGTAGCTACAAATTTGATGTGGACAGATTCCAGCGGTCAAAGACAGAATAAAGCTGAGTATCATAATATTGTTGCGTGGAGGAAATTGGCTGAAATTTGCGGACAATATTTGAAAAAGGGGAGCAAGGTTTTTATCGAAGGCAGGCTTCAAACGCGTGATTGGCAGGCTGAAGATGGTTCTAAGAGATATAGGACCGAAATTGTTGCCGATAATATGATTATGTTGGACAGGAGGGCTGATGCCGGTGATTTTGGTGATAGATCCGCCGGGGGGATAGGCGCCAGGAATGGAAGTTCCGTTGGAGGTGATATGGGAAAAGATATGGGAAGTGATCTTGGTTCCAGCGGGGACAGTGCTGATGCTTTGATGGTGGATGAGGAAGTGAAAATTGATGATTTACCATTTTAGCTTGAGCTGAATTTTAAGAAGCGCCCAATCGAATTTCACATGATTGACTCTAAAATAAGAGTTGAAAATCAGAGGTGGATTAGGCGCTCCAACGTATAGCTCTTTTAAGGCGGTTCTTGTGAGGGCCCTGCAAAAGCACCATCTACTTTGTTGAAGATCAAAATTTGATATTCGCCTTGTACCTGGTACTTTTACAGAGCCCTCTTCTTAAAGAAGTTGGCCGCAAAAGAGCAGTAGTGCAGGAATTTCCAACCTTTCCCGCGATGGAAACCTCTAAGAATTTCAAGAAGTTCCATGATTGCGAGTTTTCCTAAGAATTCTCGCTATTTTCCCCCTACTGTTCTATGGTGTCTTCTTTTAGAACGGGTTGCACCTTCCGTTCTTTTTTGTTTTTGTTTTTTTGTTTTCTTCGGGATGAGCCAAAGAAAACAGAAAGAAAGTTTTTTGTTTTTTTTGTTTTTCCCTGCTTCGCGCTTATAAGTGCGAAGAGGAATGCTTTAGGCGGCAGAGTTGGCTGCCTGCGAAAAGTAGGGAGTAAGTAGGGAGAAAGTTTTGTGCGAGATTGTGCCTTGGAAGTTCGCTTTGCTCACACTATTTGATAGCACATCTTCGGTGTGCTTGTTTTCCCCACTTATCCCCTTCCTTTCGCTTTCTCAGCAGAGGAGGGACTTTGTTTTTAATGATCGAAAACTCAAGAAAATTAGGTAATTATAGCAAATTTTAAAATTTTTTTCAATACGCTTAAGTGGAACCCACATTCAAGGTTAAAACGGATCATACGATTTTTTCATGGAGAAAAATTTA
>JACROX010000086.1 GCA_016214225.1 Candidatus Peregrinibacteria bacterium
AAAATCAAATTAACAGCTTTAAATAGACCCAAAAAAGAGGTGGGTTTAAAAAATAAAAAAATTAAAAATTAAAAAAACTGCATGAACCAATGAAAAACACTTGCATTTTAATTAAATGAATTCATAATAAAAATACTCATTAACCTTTTCCTATGAAGAAAAAGAAAAAAGTTGTAAAGAAGAAGAAAAAAGTTTCACATAAGAAGAAAAAGAAATAATATTTTTTTCTTTTGTCGAAATCAAAAACACTCCGCCGAAATGTGGGGTGTTTTTTTATATCTTATTTACACCTTGACTTAATCTGATGAAAGTCCTAGATTTAAGCCAATCTATTAAATAACCAAACAAACCATGGCTTATTCACACAAGAATAGCAAAGGTCAGACCTACTACCTCCATTCAAAGAATGTAACTCTCCGTGGTGGTCGCAAACAGATGATTTACTATTTCGCTCGCACAGTAAAACCGGGAGCCCTGGATGCACTACCAGCAGGCAAATCAGTTGTTGAGAACAAGAGAACAGGTCTTCCATTGGTAAAAGGAAAAGCTAAATAATAGGAGACAAAAGCCTAAAATTTAAAACCACCCCGACGAAATGTCGGAGTGGTTTTTTTGTTAATATTCAATTATTATAAAAACAACTCCTCACCCCATTCTCATGAAAAAAATTTTTATTCCATTTACAATTCTGGGAATTCTTATATTAACAGCCAATATTTCCGCGGCAAAAAAATTTACCGACATAAATGAAAACAGTCCATACTACACAACTTCGCGCTATCTTTCAGAAAAAGGAATTATCAACGGTTATGAAGACGGCACCTTCAAGCCGGATCGGAATATTACCCGCGCTGAATTATTAAAAATAATTTTTGAAGGCAACAAAACAAAAACCGAAAATCCAAATACCAATTGTTTCCCGGATGTAGGCTATAAGGAAAGGTACAGCAAATATGTTTGCGCCGCGAAAAATCTAAACATAATCACCGGCTACAAAGATAAAACCTTCAAACCAAATCAAACAATAAGCAACGCCGAAGGTCTAAAAATCTTGGGGGAATTTTATAAATGGAATCTATCAACCGGTGAAACTAATGAAGTTTGGTATAAAAAATATATAGACTTTGGAAAAAAGACTAATTTGCTGGACGATTCAGACAATTTCAACCCGGACAAAAAAGCCACACGAGGCGAAATGTCATCAATACTATATCGTTATCTGGCAAAAGAAGAATACAAAGTGGAAAAATTTTCCGAAAACATCGATAACAAAATCGCCATTAAAATAAATGCTGATGATATAGCCAATGGAAACACACCGCTGGAAAATGATTCTCAAGTAATCTCAAGAAACTTAACAACGCCGGAAATCATCGAACTTACGCCGGGCGAAATCAAAATAGTTTTGAGTTGGGAAGATATCACAATTCCTCCAGAACAGGAAAAAACTCAATTCAATTCATACTTATTACAGCCGACGGACGAAGAAATCAGCTTTCAACACAAAATAGACAGTAAATTTGATACAATTATGGAAACCGGCAAAAATTCCGAAACCATAACCATCACTCATTTAAAACCGGATAACGGCTCCAAAGACTATCTCTACTTTGTTGAATCAATTAACGGTAAAACTACTTTCAACGACGCAAAAATTAAAGTGGAAATATATGACAAAAACGGCTTGGCCAAAAGCGTTTTAGCCCATGAAAGTATTGACAGAATTTGGAAAATTTTTACCCTGGGTGAAAATTACGAAATTAGAATTTTTGACAGCATCGGCGACTGCAGTTTAATAAATCGCAAATCAAATTCCTGCCCGGAAGTACCGGAAAGCATTTAATCAAGCCACTTAATTGAACAGCCCATTGAAGGATGCTGTTCACCAATATTTTTTTCTCCTTTCAAAATTTTTTCAATCGCGTCAGCCAGTTCCTTCTTCGTGACTTTATTTTCATCCTTCCAGTTATCATCAATACGGCCATGATAAGCCAATTTTCGCTCTTCATCATAAACATAAATATCCGGCGTACATTGAGCTTTATACTCACGAGCCACTTTCTGATCAGCATCAATTAAATAAGGAAAATTCATTTTTCTTTGCGCAAACTCCTTTTGCATATTTTCAAAACTATCGTCCTCATACTGAAGATTCGCCGCATTGGCATTGATGCCAACAAATTGCACTCTATGGCTTTTAAACTTCTCCTGCAAATCAATCAAACGCTGCCAAACAGCTTTCACGTAAGGACAATGATTGCACATGAAAACCAGAACTAAGGCCTTTGCGTTCTTAAAATTTTCCAAAGTGTAAATTTTCTCATCCACACCTTTTAAATTAAAGGCCTTAGCTGGCTCACCCATGCTGATTTTCAATGATTCCAAAAGCACCATAAATTGTTATTACAATCTCCCAATCCTCTCATCATGCATTCTGCGAATTTCCATGCGGTTCAAAACATCAATCAACGCCTTCTGATTCTTTACCCAGTACAAAGAAGAGACCGTGCCCATCACGAAAGCATCTAAGGGTATATCAAGCTCTACCCTTACCGCATCTCTTGTGCGCTTGATATCTGTTCTTTTATCTTCCATCAGATTCTTTAACACTCGAAGCTTATCTTCTTTTAAACCGTACATCCTCTTAACTCCCTGCTTTACAAAATCGCTACAACATAATATTGCCGTACTCATACCGGCTACCCAACGGCCGATAAGACGGTAAATAAAATGTCTTTTCCTCCAGTGCAGGTTATGCTCGCCGTGTT
>JACROX010000077.1:0-537 GCA_016214225.1 Candidatus Peregrinibacteria bacterium
TAAAAATCCGATGGCAGTAATTTAAAGGAAATTAAGTACAAATGCAAGAAAAAATCAAAAAAATCAGGCTTGCAATAGATAAAATAGATGAAAAAATTTTAAAACTTTTAAGAAAAAGAGCTTTTAATGTAGACAAAATAGCTCAGCTGAAAGCGAAAAACAACATGCCGGTAACGGACACGGACAGAGAAAAAGACATACTGTCAAAAACAAAAAATAAATCAGAGGAAGAAATATTCAAAAAGATATTGGAGAAATCAAAAAATCAGCAGAACAAGGCTTTACTTTAAAGGAAAATTTTGATATAATAATACAACAAAAATAAAAAACAAATGGACCAAGAAACAACAAAAATTGGAGAAAAAACAAAAATCTCAATAACCCTTCCTACAAACGCGTATTTCATGTCAGGCATCAGAGATTTTACCTTAAACATGATTAAAAATACGACAAACTTCGACGAAAAATGGGCATTTAGGTTTCAATCCGTTGTCGATGAACTTTGTAACAATGCAATTGAATATGGATCGGCTCCGG
>JACROX010000077.1:597-5256 GCA_016214225.1 Candidatus Peregrinibacteria bacterium
AGCGAAATACGCATAAGTAATATAAAAAAAAAAGATCAATATCTCGAAATACAAGTGGAGGATACCGGCACGGGAAAAAACAAAATAAAAGCCGTTGACATGGAAAAACTTTTTCAGGATAAAAAAGCCCCTGGATATACGTTTATGGGAATTAGGGGACGCGGATTGGTGAAAATAGTTGGAGAATGGACGGATGAGCTGAAATTTGAAGACAGACCGGAAGGCGGAATAAGAGTAACTGTTAAAAAATATCTGAAAGATCCGCGATTTAAATCAGGGTTGCCTGAAACAATCGAAAACCAACTTGTAATTAATAACTAAAAAAAACAATGACAGAAGCAAATATAATTATCGAAGACATCAGCGCCAATATGAAAATAGCCCATGTTTCAGGACAACTGGACGAAAGCAATGTTGATGAAAAAATCAAAGAAGTTTACAAGGCCATGGAAAAAGTTCCAAAGGGACTAAATATGGTTTTCGACATGCAAACCCTGGATTATATGAACAGTAAATCAATAGGATATTTGACTGACATTTATGGAAAAATAACGGAAAGTGGAGGGAAAATAGCTTTGGCTGGCGCGAAACCAAATATCTTGGATATTTTACAGGTGGTTGGATTAACTCAATTGATACAAAATTTTGATACGATAGATAAGGCAAAAGAATCCTTCAGCGCTCCAACTCCGGCTCAAGTGGCAGTAGCGGCAACAACACCGGCTCAAGCACCGGTATCGGTTCAAGAACCTGTCGCAACCTCTCCAACCACAACTCCAACGCCAGCACCAGCGCCTGTGGAAACACCGGTACAGACTTCCACTCCGACCCCGGTTCAGCCAGCACCGGAAGCAACACCGGCACCAGCCACAACACCGCCACTGGCGCCGGAAGCAATTACCCCATCCGCAGAAACAGAAGCACAACCACAACCAACCCCAAATACCAATCAATCCGGCGAAGAAGGCACATACAAATTTGAAAAATAAAACAAAAATAAAATGGGGGGAAGTGTTGACAATTCAGTTCTGCAGACAGTTCTGACACTGGCACAACCTTTCATTGAGTTTATAAAATATCAATTACCCAAAGCCGGCCTATACGCGTTAATAGCCTCTCCGGCAATCATAGTTTGGCTGTTCTTAGCATTTAGTAAAACCGAAAAAAGCAGAAAAGTTCTATTACTGGTCTTTGGTTTGGGATGTTTAACAGCCCCATTTTTACTATACGTACAATATTTATGGGATTTGTTCCCTCAATTTAATTTGTCATATTTCATAGAATCCAACATAACGAGTCCAAACAAACAGTTTATTGCGATGTTTATCTTATTCGCGGCAATGGAGGAAATTGTAAAAATGTATGTCATAAGGAAAATCGACGAAAAAACGCTTTTAATAGATACATTGGGAAATGCAATTCGCTACAGCACAGCTTCCGCGCTTGGTTTCTCATTCGTTGAAAATGTTTATTATCTATACCAATTCGGCCCAACCGCATCAACGGGAGATTTAATAACGATGTATTTTTTCAGATCAATATTTACAACATGCGCGCACATGATATTTTCCGGCATATTCGGATATCACTATGGAATAGGCAAATTTTCTATAGACATCACGAAACAACAAACCATTTCAGGAGAAAGATCAAAAATTTCTGGAATTATAGGCAAGATTTTCAATCTTCCGACAAGCCAAGCGTATCAGCAAAAAATGATTTTAAAAGGACTTTTTTTGGCGGTTTCAATTCACGCGACATATAATTATTTGCTTCAATTTAATTTGATCATCCCGGTAGTCATTTTTGTAATTTTGGGCTATCTCTACCTACGTTACCTGTTAAGCCGCAAAGCGTGACATCTGATTTTAACAACGGATATTTCAGAGAAAAAACGCTCAACTTTGGCCAAAAAAGATGAAGACGTGGTAGTAGAGCTTCTGGGAATGTGGTTTAACGACAAAAAATACGTTGATGTAATTCACATATGCGAAAGATTGCTTGAAAGAGATCCGGACAACAACGTGGTAAAACTCTTTAAAGCAAAAGCAATGGATAAAATGAACGAAAAAGACACTTACAAAAATATTTTGGGAAGTGTGATAAAAACAAAAGACGATCTTTCCTCTTCCGACAAAAACATAATTTCAAAATACACAGCCGAAAAAGAGATGCTCGGTAAAATAAAAGAAGCGGTCAAAGAGGAATTAAAAAAAGAAGGGAAAGAATTCAAGGTAGAACAAAACCCGCAAGAGGAAGAGCAAACACAGGGACCACCACCAAAAGACGTTCTCTCAAAATACACTACGGGAAAAGAATTCAAACTTTAAAAATTCTCAATAGTATACTAAGATGAAACAAATATTTCTCATCCCAATTTAATGAGCCTTACAAAAGCTAAAATCGCTCTCGTTTTCGACTGGATGACTACAAATGGAGGAGCCGAAAAAGTGAATTTACTGCTCCACAAAATGTTTCCGGAAGCGCCGATTTTTACATCGATTTTCAATTCGAACAAAGTGCAAGGATTCGAAAAAGCCGCGGTCACGACATCTTTTATTCAACATCTTCCGTTCGCAAAAACATGGCATCAGATATATATAGGGCTCATGCCGTACGCCTACGAGCTTTTTGACTTAAGCGAATACGACATAGTAATTTCCAGTTCTCATTCATGCGCGAAAGGAATTATAACCAAACCGGAAACTCTCCACATTTGCTATTGCCACACTCCAATGCGTTACGCGTGGGATAATTGGCATTCATACATCAAGGAATACAACATAAATCCAATATTCAAAACATTTGGAAAAAATAAAATGCATCGGCTTCGAATATGGGATCGTCTTGCCGCGGAAAGGGTGGATTACTTCATAGCAAATTCAAGCATAACCAAACAACGTATAGAAAAATACTACAATAAATCATCCTCTGTAATCTATCCGGCAATAAAATGTTCCGAATATAAAATTGTGCCGCAGACAAAAGGTTACTTTTTGGCGGTTGGCAGACTTACTCCATACAAAAAATTCGATCTTATCATAGAAACTTTTAATCGTACTGGCTTGCCGTTAAAAATAGTTGGAACCGGGATAGCGGAAAATTCTTTAAAGAAAATGGCAAACGGAAATATAGAATTTTTGGGACATGTGGAAGATCGAGAATTAAAAAATTTATATAGCGAATGTGAAGCTTTAATTTTCCCGCAAATAGAAGATTTTGGCATAACGGCACTGGAAGGAATGGCCTGCGGAAGACCTATAATAGCATTTAAAGAAGGCGGGGCATTGGATACGATTATAGAAAATAAAACCGGTATGTTCTTCGACAAACAAACACCATTACACTTAAAAGGCGCGATAGAAAAATACTTGGAAAACAAGAAAAAATTTAATCCGGAAGAAATACGGAATCACGCTTTGAAATTCGATGAAAAAGAATTCCATAAAAAATTCATGGAATACTTAAGAGAAAAATGGGAACATAAGACCACCCGAAGGGTTGCCTAGCAAGTAGTGTGAGCGAAGCGAACTCCATACATGGATAATTCCCAGAAATTCCCTAGCCAGTCACCAAAGAAATAAGAATATTCACCAACGACCACGCCGTTAAGCTTAAAACAAGCCCGATAATGGCATTTTTAATGGCATTTTTACCTTTTTCCTTATCTTCAAGAAGTCCGGCAAAAAGATACAAGTAACCCCCGTAAACAAGCCCCCCAACAGCTATAAGTCCGGCAAGTCCGATAACAAATTCCAGCATATAGCGGATATAATAGGGCAGCATCCAAAGCTTAATATCACCCGTTTTAATGGCGCAACCGAGAACATCTTGGCTATAGACATCATCGGCAACATTTGGAATGGCCAAATAATCGGTTCTGCTTGAAAGCATTTCTCTTACCTCCAGCACGTGAGCGTTCACGTATCGTCCGATAGTTTCACAATCGGAAATATTTTTAAACGCCGTTTCTGGGAGTAAAGTATCGCGTCGTTGGTCCTGATTGGCTTGATCGGGCTGTTTTGAATCATAAGACTTTCCTAAATCAGTAAATAATTTCTCTTTTTCATCAGCATCTTTTTGTGCATCTGCAACCATTTTATCATATTCGTCCAATTTTTTATCGAGATCAGCCTTCGCTGTAGCAGCTTTTTTAATATCATCTTTATCTTTGGCAAATTGATCGTAAGCGTCATTTCTAAGTTTATTCGTTTCCGCGGTAACATCATCAACTTTTTTCATAGCATCAACAAAATCTTTTTCGGCTTGATCAACCTCAGGCTTGCTCACTTCCCCATCCTTGAGAGAAGCATCATAATCAGCTTGAGCCTTCTGAACCTCTGCTTGTAATTTGGCCAAAGCATCTTGCTCAGCCTTATATTCCGCAAATAAAGCTTGTTTATCGCCTTCATATGGAGTTTTCTTTATTTCATCAGCCAAATCCTGCGCATCTTGTTTATCTTTCTCATACTGATCCTGTTTTGCCTTCAAGTCCACATATTTATCCTTCGCGGTTCCCGCGCCATACGCGGTAAAAGAGCCAATAATAAAAAGCAAAACAAAAACTAAAACAATTTTTCTTAAAATTTTCGCAAACGATATATTCATAAAATCATTGATTTATCCGACAATTATAGCATAAAGTAGCTGGGACATCAA
>JACROX010000080.1 GCA_016214225.1 Candidatus Peregrinibacteria bacterium
AATCAATAGCTTTTAAACGCCCAAATTCACGCTGTAGAAAATTACAATACACGCAAAAACCACTCCACTCTAAAAAATCACAAACCGACACAACACACACCTGTCGAAAAAACCTACAACCAATATTTAATTGACAATCCCCCTTAATATTGCGTTAGCATATTCATACCGGAACTCACCGACACGTTCATAGCATCCAACATGTACGCCCCTTCTCCTCTACTCAAAACATAATCAACTTTATTGACCCCATAAGGCATAAGTCCTTTCTTGTAACCCAATTGCAAATACGGCATATACCAAGGAATAAAGTCAGGCGCTTTCCATACCTTTACGTCATATAATTTAAATAAAATCTTCAGAGCCGCAGGCAAAGACAAATCATTCTCCGGATTAAACAGTAATTTACCTTTCACGTTGCTTCCGGAAACAGCTCCTTTTTTTCTGGCAAATTCAATATACATGGAATCCGTGGAACCATAATTCACATCGGAAAAACAATCTTTATCGCATCCGGAATAAGACTTTTTAAAAGCGGCAAAATCTGTAGCGGGCGTACCCGAAAGCGTCCTAGCCGCCCAAACAACAAAATTTTTCCTCTTCAACTTAGCCTCGGGATCAAACTTCGATGGAGCACTGTCTCCAAAAGCGCCAAGCTTATTTATATTTTTAATATTCTCCTCATACACATAATCTTTGATATCGCTAAGAACAGCGGGAACACTTCCTCCAAATCCGGGAATCGAATACTTTCCTCCTCCATTATTGTCCAACTGTATATTCTTTAAAATAGATCTGAAGTCTTTCGTATTCTGGTCATATTTATCGGCGCTCGAAGAATAATAAACGGATAAAAATTTATCTTTAGCATAATTTACATAAATATTAAACCACTTGACCGTTGAATCGGGATTATTCAGAGCGCCTGCGTACTCGGAAGAATAGAAAAACCCGCTATGCCCATCTATTTCAATATCCCCTTGATCCAATACCGAATAGAACTGCTTCGCGTCCTTAAAAGTATCTTTCTTGAAAAGATCGAAATTCCCAACATATTTTGGATCCCAATATGAAGCAAGATTAACGGAAATATAAAAATCCTTATCTTTCTTTTTCCCAAAAGTCGCCAAAAAAGTTTTTTCACCATCAAAAGTATAGCTTCCATCGGACAAAAACACATTATCAATAAGGTTACCAACAACAACCTTAGGGTCAATATTTTTAACCTCGTTTACAACGGAAAGACTAACCTTACTCATGTCCACACTGAAAGTTGCAAGAATTTTATCAACTTCAGGAAGTCTTGAAGAATCCGAATCCCCATAAGAATAGGTAACAACTATCTCCTTATCTCCATAAGGAATATGATAAGCTACAGCATTAACATTGACATTGCCGTACCAATCATAATAAGAAGCCGTCTCTTTAATCGCGAAATATTTTTCATTAAAGTTAACTTTTTCCCTAATGGGCGCGGTGGATCCGGTCAAAACGGACGATGATAAATTATATTCAATATCATCAAGAGAAACGGCATAAGCATAATTATTCACGGAAATGGTAACCGACAAAGAAGATGCCGTGGTTTTATCCTTGGGTTTCATAACAACACCTCCAACCGAAGATCCAAGTCCGGAAGAATATCCGCCCGTAGAAGCCATGGAAGCGAGTGTATCCTCAAATTCCCATCCATTTACCAAGGAAATTTGATAAGGAGGATAATCATTCCTATAGACACCGCTTTCATTGGCTTTAACATTTTTATAAATAGAGTCTCTAAGTTTTGAATTTGCCGAATCATTGGAAACGGAAACACCCGAAACACTACTCTTCACCCAATCTTTTATGTTTTTTACAGGCAAAAGATACCCAATAGATCCTCCGGCGTCACCGCTTATAAGAGTTGGGATACCAACAAAATTCCCATCTTTATCAACAGCCGTTCCCCCTGAATTCCCAAAAGAAATCTCAGCATCGGTTTTTATATATTTAACTCCGGCCTCATCCAAATATCCGCTTACGACGCCACTTGTATAAGTAACCGTTTTCCCTCCAATCCCGGGATAACCAATAACCGTCAAACTACTGCCCACATCAGGCAAATAAGCATTTTCATAAGACAAATTAAAATTGAAAACAAGACTGTTCCCTCTTACATCTGTGCCGTTAATTTTCAAAAGAGCGATATCTTTGGCAGAATCTCTGGCAATCAAAGAAGCGGTAAATTCACAAACGGGATTATCAACATCGTTACTTTTTGTCAGACAAATTTGAAAAGCATCTTCAGGCCTGGAGGGATCAATAATACTCTGTATGACATGATTATTTGTAAGCACGGTACCGCTTCCGTCAATCAAAGTTCCGGATCCCCCTCCGCTTGGAACCACAGCTCCATCATAAGATAAAGAGTAAGAAACGATCTTAACGGTAGGAAGATATTGGCTGCTTGAAGCCGTTGGTATATAAATAACAGCCGCGCTGACACTTCCCGCGAAAACAGAGGCAAAAATAGACGCAACGGAAAACCAAGCCACAATAATCTTTTTCATAAAAAATCTTTATAAAATAAACAGCACGCGAAAGCTTATAGCAAAGCATATCAAAAAACAAAAACATTACATTGACTAATATGAAATAAATTTTAACGCAAAAACACCGGCAAAAAAGAAGCCATCAATCCAGACAGAATAATCACAAAAAACACGCCGCAAACTCTCAAAGAAACTTTTCTTCCGCCAAGAATAAAAAGCATCGAGCCTTTAACAATTGTATTAACAATAGTTGCAATCGTGATACCTGCGACAGCAACTTCCTTAGAAAGACCATCTTTAAATAAATTTGCTATAGATACGGTTATAGCATCCACATCGACCAATCCGGAAACAGCACTTGTCAAATAAATTCCTTGCTCTCCAAAAGTTTTACCTCCAAATTTTGCAAAAAACATTATCAAAACAAAAAACACTCCGAATTTCAAAGCCGGCATAAGAGCAAAAGGATTCTTAACCGTCTTAACCTCTTTCTCCAAAGTCTGGCGCTTGCCTTTTTCTTTTCCAAACCAGAAAAACACGGCAAAAAGCATACCCGTAGTTCCCATAACAACCATTGGCAAAGCCACAAATCCGACAAGATCGGGACTCAGGATTCCAACTTCAACCAACACTCTGAAAAACATCGCGCTACAGGCAATGATAATAGCCGCCACGTAGGGATTAACAATTGAATTGTCTTTCTTGCTCTCTCCCGCAAAACTCAAAGTGAGAGCGGTACTGGAAACAAGACCTCCCAAAAACCCGATCGCGCCTATCCCCTTTCTCGCTCCAAGAACTTTCATGGCGATATAACTGGCAAAAGAAATCCCCGAGATCAAAACCACCATCAACCAAACGATATAAGGATTAAAAAATCCATACATCCCATATTCGGTATTTGGAAGAGAAGGAAGAACAACAAACGCGATTACGGCAAATTCAATCGTAGAAACTATTTCAGCATTTTTAAGATGTTTGGCCCACTTATGAAGAGGATCCTTAAAATGCAGAATAGCCAAAACCAAAAGAGCAATCGCGGTAGCAAGCACAAATTGCCCCATCGCGCTCAAAATTCCAACAATGTAAACCAAAATTGAAGCAAATTCCGAAGTGGCTCCAGAAGAATCGATTTTACGGGACGTAACCACATAAGACACAATCAAAAAAAGCAAAAAACCCGAAGAAAGAACCACAAAAAACAGAATGGAATAACTCGAAAGGATAAAGGACAGAGCCCCAAGAAGCCCCATCAAAGTATAAGTTCTTATGCCTCCAAACATTTGATTGGAATATTTCTGAAAACGTTTTTGCCTCTCAAGCCCTATAAGCCCCGAAAGCAAAACCGCAATGCCTATTTTTTCCAACACTAAGAAACCCACCCGTTAATTATACCACAAAAGAAAGAGGAACTTAAGCCGAAAAGATTACTTCGTGGATTCTAAAATAAAACCGACCACTTGAGATAGAATAGATATGATCAAATATCATCTAAC
>JACROX010000084.1 GCA_016214225.1 Candidatus Peregrinibacteria bacterium
AGCTTTCCAGATCAAAATATTCCTCCAGTCCTTCCGGCAAAAATGCCCATACCAGTTCGTGTTCTTTCATACATGAGGGGGTAAAATTGTACCCTCACAGTTTATACTAAAATTTATTCAAAGAAAAAATCGCTTGATCCGGAATTGCCCTAGCTAATAGCGTGACCCGCCGCAGGCGGGGAACTCCATGGCCAAATTACTTCTCAACTCGCGGAAAAAGCACATCCGCTTTTTTAACAACATTGCCTTCTTTAAGCCCCCCCCATTTAAACTCAAATTTAATATTTTTTTCAAAAGAACAACCTATCTGATCCAAAATTTTCAAAGAAGTTTTAGGGAAAATGGGATATGCCATCATGCCTGCAAATCTTAAAATCTCCAATAAATCATACAAAACATTTCGCAGTTTTTTTAAGTCATTCTCTTTAGCCAAAACCCACGGCTTATTTTCATCAATATATTTATTGCCGAAATCCACGACGGAAACCAAAGCTTCACAAGCCTTCTTCAAATCAAAAGACTCAAAACCATTTTCATATTCCTTCACAAAACCCGCAAGTTTATCCATGACAACACCGTTTGAAGTTACGGAAGGAACTTTCGCGTCAAGATATCGCTCCGTCATCATAACAACTCTATTAACCAAATTTCCAAAACTGTTTGCCAAATCGCTGTTATAAACTTCCACAAATCTTTTATGCCCGAAATCCCCATCATCCATGGTCAGAATCTCTTTAAGTAAAAACCACCTCAATGCTTCAGCCCCATATTTCTCAACATACTCGAGAGGATTCACGACATTCCCCAAAGTTTTGCTCATTTTCTGCCCTTCACTTGTCACAAATCCATGCACATAAATAGCTTTTGGAACTGTAACATCGGCAGACAAAAGCATCCCGATCCAAATTCCGGCATGAAATCTAAGAATATCTTTGCCAATCAAATGCGCGTCACACGGCCAATATTTTTTAAACTGCTCCGTTTCTTCCAAGTATCCAATACCGGTAATATAGTTTGAAAGCGCGTCGCACCAAACATACATAACTTGAGAATCATCATCGGGAACAGAAATCCCCCATGGCAAAACGCTTTTCGGCCTTGAAAAACTGACATCTTTAAGCCCATCCTCTCCTATCAGATTTAACATTTCTTTCTTTCTCTCTTGAGGCAAAATCAAAAGCTCGTCGGTTTCGATAAGTTTCTTTATTTTGTCGGAGTATTTTGAAAGCTTAAAAAAATAATTTTCCTCCTCCAGTATTTTAGGTTTTTTCTTATGAACAGGACAATTACCGTCATTATCCAAATCTTTTTCCGGCACAAAAGCTTCGCATCCGACACAGTAATTCCCTTTATAAATACTCTTATAAATATCTCCATTTTCATTCATTTTGCTCCAAATTTTTTGAGCGCCCTTTTTATGAAAATCCGATGTTGTCCTAATAAAATCATCATAAGAAAGCAGTAAAATATCCTTTAAAGCCATGAATTTTTCAGCATTTAAATCAACAAATTTTTGCGTTTCAACACCAGCTTCTTTCGCGGTTTCATAAATTTTCACGCCATGCTCATCGGTTCCCGTTAGAAAAAAAACATCATCGCCATTAGCTCTATGATACCTTGTCAAAGCATCAGCCTGCACAAATTCAAGCGCGTGCCCGACATGCGGCGCCGCGTTCACGTAAGCTATGGCGGTTGTTAAATAGAATTTTTTCATGGCAAAATTCTATATCATGAATCAACAAATTGAAAGAGGTTCCTTATCTCAATCCGTGCTGTACAGAGAAAAATTAAACACGGGCATAAACGATCCGCGTTTTATTTTCACGTTTATACTCCGCTTGCTGTCTCCGCTATAGCCGTTTGAAGTTATATCCGCGAATTCACGGACGGTTTTATTTTTAAATAATTCAACCCTGAAATACAATTTTGACAGAGAATCTTTTTCTATAATATTTTTATCCTTAAAAACCGCGGGATTGATTAAATTGGTCAAAGTCAGATAATTCAATTTATGCGCTTCAATAAAATTCCTTATCGGATAACAAGGCTTAACGTCAGCTTTTTCCCCTGAATAAGCATAATACTCGCGCGCTTCAGTATTGTCGCAAGTCCCCGCGAAAACCGGAGATTCCTGTCCCGGAACATGAACAACTTCATTAACACCACCATAAGCGGCACATTTTATTTTGTCCGTATACCTATTATCTCCTTCTATACACGTCCGTGTCCCGAACCAAGAAGGATTTTCAGCATTTGTATAAAATTTATCGCTTCCAACATTATAGGAAGACAAAGCCGAAAAATCACCGATAGATTCGGTATCCCCACCTTTCAATCCAAGTATTTTCCATCTCATGACATCCCAACTGTTTATTTTTTTTTTTATATTTACCTGCAAATCCGTACTTGGATTAAACTTCGCGAAAAATTCCACCGTAAAATCCGAAACAGGCGTTTCCTCTCCACTTTGAACCACAAAGAGAGGAATGGTTACAGAATCGTTTAAATCCATAACTCCGTAATAAACCTGCAAATTACTCTCCAAATTCTTCTTCTCAAATTCAGAGCCAAAACAAGGATAAGCATTGCAGGTGTTTACAACTTTATATTCACCGACAACATTTTTTTCATCATCAATTTGCAAAGGAACATATCTTTGGCTTGGTGTTTCCCATCCGGGGAGACTATTTTTTAAATTATAAAGAGAAGCTTCAATCCCCGATTCAGCTGAATAATAAGCCTTCCCCGCGTCCAAAAAATCCTTTGTGACAAGAACTTCTCTCAGTATCAAATTAGACAAAACCAACGAAACGGAAATAAGTATTCCCATCACAAGCAAAGCGGTAATGAGTGCGGTTCCTAAGCACGCCGAAGGCGTGCTAGCTTTTAATCGTGAGCCCGCCGCAGGCGGGCGAACTCCTTTCCGCTTATTCATCCACTTAATTTTAATATTTCTAAAAATCATTTATTTACACTTTGTAATCTGATAGACTTGATCATAAATTCTGGAGGAAACCGATGTCTGAAAAGAAACTTTAAAATTCTCCCCTGTATTCCTATTTTTTTCAAAAGTCGCGAAAACGGTAATCAAAGGATGGAATTGATAAGAATCACTTCCGGCATATCGCTGATCATAAGGATCCACGGAAGGATAAACATAAACTTTAAAATCCATGACTTTTATTCTGGAAGAATTCAAGGCAACCCCCTCGGGAAAACTCTGATTCTCAGAAGACTTTTCGGCAATTTTCACAAAATCACCATCTTTATATAATCGAGTTCTTGAAACGGCATCTTTATCAATCAAGTAAATATTCTCAACTCCTTGAGAAAAAGCAATTCCACTGCAAGAATAAGATTCATTTCCATAGTCAACCATTCCCTTTCTAAACTCGCCAACAACAGTTTCAAAAACCTTTCTAGCCTCGGAATACATGACTCTGTAGTCATTTGTATCATATTGTGATTTCACGATACTCGTATAAGAACTTATCAAAACTCCGACAAAAATCACAAAAATACTCATCGCGACAAGCACTTCAACAAGAGTAAATCCCAAGCAACCCTTCGACGGACTAAATTCTTTTCCAAATCTATTTTTAAATAAATATTTTTTCATAGAACTCATTTTTTCCAGTTAGTTAAAATCTCATCCAAAAAAACATCTTTCACATGATTTCCGTCATTCCAAAAAACACGCGAATGAACACGAACAAAATTATCGCACTTTTTCAAACCGCAAGCGCCATAAGGTTGAATTTCAACGACACGCTTAAAATTGGTAACTTGATTATCCCCTTCAAAAAATTTAATAGAAGAGACAGAATCATCACTTGTAACAACGGACACCCCCCATGGAGAAAAAGGCACAAGCTCGCTTAACCCGCTTACGGAAATCTCTGTGCCATTTACATTTTTACGCTGAATATCATATTTTTTACCAATTTCAAATCCGGCCCCCCACGGATTTCCGCTCTTATCTCCAAGCCAATCGACATTATGCAGCCAATTCGTATCACGAATATTTCTCACCGCCTCAATCCCCTCTTGCGCGAAATAATACGCCGAAAGAACACTGACATTATTTTTATTTGAATGAATAAGTCCAACCAAAAGACTCGTGGCGGTAACAATCGCGACCGTCAAAATCGATATCCCAATCATCACTTCGGTAAGCGTAAAGCCCTTTTTATTAAACGATATTTTCATAAATTAATCAGCTATAATTCCATTTGTTTGGACAAAATCAAAATCAATATTTTTTTTGTAATCGGGATTTTCATCATCTCCATATTTAATTTGGATTCTAACATCTTTAGCCGCACTCGAAGATGAAAAATCACCAGTAAAATCTCCTCCCGTACTTACTTCAACATTTCCATAAGGAGGCACAAATCTCATGACAAACAAGCCATTTCCTTCACTTATATTCTGAATTTTCGCCATGGCGTCAAGTTCGATAGGCAATTTATCTTGAACGGAATCCTGAGAATTTGAATCAAAACTTCCGCATCCTTCATATTCCCATCCTTTCAAATCTCCTTTCCAAGCCTTTCTCCCTTCAAATTTTTGACTAAAAGAATAAGCGTAAAAATTTCCGTCCGCGCCTTTTTCAAAATAAATTCCATAACATTTTGCGTCGCTTAAAACAGCCAAAGGATCTTTAATATTACCAGATTCACCGCTTTCAAGAGCCTTTTTTATATCCTCTTTTTTTCCGCTTTTAATATCCCCGTAAAACGCCTTACTCCTTATTTGGGATATTTGAGATAAAATATTTTCAGCGGAAAATTTAAGCAAAGTAGACCTTCTGTAGCTTGTATACCCGCCAAGCGATAAAGTGGAAAGAATAGCGATAATCGCGATAACAACAAGCAGTTCTATGAGAGTAAAGCCCAAGCACGCCGAAGGCGTGCTAGCTTTTAGCCGTGAGCCCGCCACGGGCGGGCGAACTCCCTTTCTTCCTTTATTTTTCAAAAAATCTCTTCCCATAATTTCAAATTAAGAGCTTACAACGGTACTTAAACTGAAAATCGGCCCCATCACTGCAAGCGCAAGCAGAGCCACAAAAATACCAACGAACAAAATCATCAGAGGCTCGAACACGGAAGAAATTCTGCGCAAACTATTATCAACTTCTTTTTGATATTGAATGGAAATTTTCTCGGACACGCGAGCCAAACTTGCCGAAGACTCGCCGACATCAATCATCTGCACAACTTCCGATGGGAAAAGAAAATCACTGTCATAAAGACTTTCGGCAATTTTTTGTCCACCCTTAACTCGCTCAACAACTTCATTAACTTTCAGCTTATAAAGCTTGTTGGAAAGAGAACTTCCCGCAATATTCAAAGCATTTAGCACAGGCAAACCGGACTCAATCAAAAGCCCCAATATGCTTACAAATCTAAGTACAAAAACCTTTCTCAAAATTGATCCGACAAGAGGAAATTTCAATTTAAAATAATCCCATCTGACAGCGCCGTAATCACTCCCGACATAAACCGTAAACACACCGTAAAAGACCAGGATAACGGCAAGTATAAACCACCAATATCCAACAAAAACACCCTGAATACCAATCAATAAACTTGTCATAAATGGCAATTTGCTCTTATCAAAACCCCCTTGATTAAGCAGAGCAAGTAAAGTCGGGAAATTCCAAATAAGCATTCCGGCCGCGACCAAGACAAGTACAGACAACACAGCTATGGGATAAACCGCCGCGCTCCACAACTTCATGTTAAGATCATACCTGCTGTCCAATTGTTCCGAGAGCTTAAACAAAACAATCTGAAGCCTTCCCGTAACTTCTCCGGATTTTATTATTCCTATTTCAGCTTCATCAAAAATAGAATCAAAGCGACTCATGGCATCGGAAAGAGTTGAACCGTGTTCGCAATTATAGGCAACAGTTCTAAGAACTCTCCTGAACCTTAAATTATCGCTTCTGTTAGCCAAAGATTTGACGGCCGCGACAACCGGAATCCCCGCGTCAACCATCACCGCGAGCATATGAAAAAAATAAGATTTATCTTTCAATGTAACCTTTGATCTATCTACAAAAAAGTCATTTATACGGACAAAAAGCCCCTTATCTTCATTCGCGTAAATCCCATAAATAACATTGTCAGCATCAGTTCTACTTTGGCTTTTAGCCTTTTTTAAGACATCTTCGCCGACAAGGCCACCCGAAGGGTTGCCTAGCAAATACCGTGAGCCCGCCGTAGGCGGGCGAACTCCATCATGCCTTAAACCCGCATTCTCACCGGAAATTTCTTCCATAAAACATTATTTACTAATAGTTCGCTTCGCTCACGCTACCGGCTAGCACGCCTTCGGTGTGCTTGTTTGATTGGTTGAAAAATGCCTGTATCGAAAGAGAAAAATTAGCTTTTTCAACATTCAAAACTTCTTCTTTGCTAACTTGCACGCTCACGGAATCGACAACAAACAGACGAGCATTTTGCTCAATACCCTCCAAAAACGATATTAAATCACTATAACTTCCCTCAAAACTCGCGTTTATTCGTAAGACACCAATACTATTTTTCCCAACTCCCTTCCCAAAACTCAACGAATTAAGCTTAATATCATGAGCTTTTGATATCTTAATCAAATCTTTAATAACACCATCCTGATTTAAATTATCGGGAACAGATTTTAGAACTTCTTTTTTCTGCACTTCACTGGACAAATCAAGCTGTGTTTCAGCCGATTCATATTCTTTGATCTTGCCTTCCATCTCGGTAATATTTTTATCCACAGCAGACAAATTATCTTGCAGTAATGAGACCTGTCCCACAAATTGTTTTACAAAAAACACATACGCAAGAATGCTGGCAAGTATAAGAAGAATCCCAATCAAAGCGCTTGCTTTGGACCCTTCATAAGATTGGACTACTCCTTCATTTTGATTTTGTTCAAACATATTTTAAATTTTTAACGAGATATGGAATCGGACACTACCCCTCCAACATATTTAGTACTGACAAGAAAAGTTAAAACATCCTGCCCCTTATCCGTAACATTTGAGGAGATGGAAGGGACAAAAGTATTTTGAAACATACCATTTTCGCTTTCATCGAAAGCCTTAATCACCTCGGCAACATCGCCATAAGAATCTTCCGCGCCGGGCTTCGTTTTAGCATTCATTGAAATATCGCTTCCGAAAGAGCCTGAATAAGTCAAAACTTCAATCAGAGGCTCTCCGCTTCTCTTCGGGATGGTATTTCTTATATTTTTTATAACTTGCGACCATTTCACGAAACCGCCCAATTTAAGGTCATTTACGACTTTTTTAGCTGTAATCGCGTCAATAACCCTCTTATTCTCAAAATCCAAAACTTTCTCTTTATAATCAGTAGAAACCTTGTCGGCCTTTTTCAAATCGGCAGTTACAGATGCCCTTGTATAAAACAAATAACCCGTATATGAACCGATCGCGAGAACCGCGATAATTCCCAAAATAAAGATAAAAGATGTTTTTTTCATATTTTTGTTTTTATTTGTCTATATATTTTAGCATATTTCAGGAGAAAATGCTAGGATATGACCGCCATGAAAGGATTTAATGTGATCAATGAAGGTTTTGCTTGCGAAAATTGCGGGGAAGCTAATCCGAAATCGGAGGGAACTTGTCGTAATCACTGCCGTAAATGCCTATATTCAATGCATGTGGATGACAAATTTCCCGGCGACAGAGCAAGCAAATGCAATTCTTTGATGATGCCTGTTTCGGCTCATCAAGATGGGAAAAAAGGCTGGATGATAATTCATAAATGCTTAAAATGCGAGGAGGAAGCGACGAAGTTGACACAGCAATCTGCGTTTTTCATCGGTTCCTTTAACTTTAAAACAAAACATTTCAAGCGAATGAATAACCAAGAAGCAAAAAAACTGGAACAATTAGTTTTAAATAAGCTAAAAACGCTTATGGATAAGCCCGATGAATCCTTGATATTTGGCTTTTCCGGAGGACCGGATTCGACCTTTTTAATAAATATCTTGGCAAAAACAGCTTTAAAAATTCATGCCGCGCATGTAAACCACATGCTAAGAGGCAAAGAAAGCCTGCTTGACGAAAAATTCATAAAAACCGCGGCAAAAAAACTAAAAATTCAATCGGACATAAAGCGAGAAAATATCAAAGCAACAAGCCAAAAATTGTCAATCGGAACTGAAGAAGCCGGAAGAAAAATCAGATATGAATATTTTCATAAGCTCGCAAAAAAATATAACGCGAAAGCCATTCTTACAGCTCATCACGCAGACGACAATCTTGAGACAATTCTGTTTAATTTAATTCGAGGCGCAAATTTAAAAGGACTTTGCGGCATAAAAGAAAAAGAAACTTTTTTCTTGGATAAAAAAATCACATTAATTCGTCCGCTTTTATCAATTCCAAAAGACAAAATAACAGCCTACCTCAAATTCAAAAAAACCCCATTCAGAAAAGATAAAAGCAATGTAAACACCGATTACAGCAGAAATTTTTTACGGCACAAAATTATCCCTTTACTTAAAAAACTCAATCCAAACCTAACGGAAACCGTCTCCAAAAATACGGAAAATCTAAAAGAAATTGATAACGCGTTAACAAACGAATCACAAAATTGGATCAAAAAAAACATAACAAAACAAAAATTTGACGCGAAAAAATTCAGATCATTGTCAATCCCTACACAGAAAACAATCATCATGCAAATTCACAAAAACACGATTGGAAATACACAAAATTTAAAAACATCAAATCTGGAAGAAGTACTGTCAATCATCAATAAAAATCTCGGGAATAAAGAAAAAAAATTGGGAAACATTACGTTCTCAATAAAAAACAACAAAATTAAATGGCAAGTGCGCGGCGAGGCCACGGGCAGAGCGCGCAGAAAGTGAAGCGTGTGGCTCTGCCACCGCGAAACGAAGCGAGCTTACAAATTAAGTTGAAAAAAACCGAAAAAAAGACTAATTATAAGTACATGAGTATTCCACAAATGCCAAACAGACCAAAAAACACTTTCCTCTATTTGATAATAGCCGCGCTACTGATAACTTCGGCAATAATGATTTTTGGAAACAGCTCCACTCCTTCGAAAGAAATCACACTGAACACATTCGTCGAAGAAGTAAAATCGGGCTTAATCAAGAGCATAAATATATCCGGAACAAAGATTAATCTTGATATCGTCGATGGCACAAAACAGTATACATACAAGGAAGATGGAACCAATGTTTACCAAATGCTTTTACAGGCGGGAGTTGAAAACGACGTAATATCAAAACTCGCCATAAACGTGGAAGATAGCGGAAAATCAGATTTTTGGAGCAATCTGCTAATAGGAATAATCCCATTCCTCTTAATAGTGGGGTTTTTCTTTTTCATGATGAGATCCGCGCAATCCAGCAACAATCAAGCTTTATCTTTCGGGAAAAGCCGCGCGAAACTTTACGACAAAGAAAAACAAAAAACAACATTTGAAGATGTCGCGGGCGTGGCGGAAGCCAAAGAAGAGCTCGTGGAAGTGGTGGACTTTTTAAAAAACCCTCAAAAATACAGAGTCATGGGAGCAAAAATCCCTAAAGGCGTAATGCTTATAGGCGCTCCGGGAACGGGAAAAACACTACTGGCGCGCGCGGTCGCGGGAGAAGCCGACGTTCCGTTTTTCAACATTTCAGGTTCCGAATTCGTGGAAATGTTTGTTGGAGTCGGAGCATCAAGAGTCAGAGATCTCTTCAATAAAGCAAAAAGAAATGCTCCATGTATCGTATTTATAGATGAAATAGATGCCGTTGGCCGACACAGAGGAGCAGGGATGGGAGGAGGACACGACGAGCGCGAACAGACATTGAATCAAATACTTACAGAAATGGACGGCTTTGAAACCGGCACAAACGTAATTGTAATTGCCGCAACAAACAGGCCGGACATCCTCGACCCGGCATTATTAAGACCGGGAAGATTTGACAGAAGAGTGGTCGTTGACATGCCGGATTTAAAAGCAAGAGAAGACATTTTGAAAGTTCACAGCCGCAACAAGCCTCTGGCAAAAATCGTCGATTTGAAAAAAATCGCGAAAGGAACTCCCGGATTCACCGGAGCGGATCTTGAAAATCTTATGAACGAAGCCGCTATTTTAGCCGCGAAAACAAACAAAAAACATATTTCAAATTACGAAATAGAAAAATCCGTGGAAAAAGTCGTAATGGGTCCGGAAAGAAAATCCAAAGTCCTAAACAAGAAAGAAAAAGAAATCACATCTTACCACGAAGTGGGTCACGCGGTGGTTGGACATCTTCTCCCTGGCTGTGATCCTGTTCATAAAATATCGCTTATATCACGCGGAATGGCCCTCGGAGTAACATGGTTTTTACCTGAAGAAGACAAACATCTTGTCGCAAAAAGTAAATTTGAAGACGAACTTTGTTCTTTATTGGGAGGTTATACTTCAGAAGAAGTTTTCTTTGGAGAAATGACAACCGGCGCGTCAAATGACCTTCAAAGAGCCACGAAACTGGCATACAATATGGTTACAAAATATGGGATGAGCGAACTCGGACCGATTATTTTCGGAGACCAAAACGACGAAATATTTATAGGAAAAGATTTCGGACATATCAAAAATTATTCGGAACAAAGCGCGGCAAGAATAGACGAGTTGGTTAAAAAAATAATAGACAAAGCATACAAACACACAAAAGAATTAATCATAAAACATAAAACGATAATCGAAAAAATAGCCAAAGACTTGATCGAAAAAGAAACAATGTCCGCGGAAGAATTTAATCATTACTTCAAAGGAACAGAAACTCATAAAGAACAAAGTAAATAAATCAAAATGAAAGATTCCAAAATAAAAATCCATCCGCTAAGCGTTAACGAAAAAGCGGAACCCCTCAAAAAAGAGATTGGACAATTAGCTCTCGATATTTACCATACGGACAAAGAAATCGTTATTTTGGCTCCAATCGCGGGAGTAAAAAAAGAAGACATTCATCTGACGATCACTGAAGACATATTGGTGATAAAAGGAGAAAGAAATCAAAAAGAAGAAGTTGCCGAAGAAAATTATTACACGAAAGAATGTTTCTGGGGTCCATTTTCAAGATCGATCGTTTTACCATTGGAAGCCGATACAAAAGGCATTTCGGCGGAGTTTGAAGAAAATGTTTTAGAGATAAGAATACCAAAATCCGATAGAGAAAAAAGCAAAGTAATCAGGATAAAATCTCCGTTATGAAAATCACAAAAGCTGTAATCCCTGCCGCAGGATTAGGCACAAGATTTTTACCGGCGACAAAATCGCAAGCAAAAGAAATGATGCCGATAGTTGATAAACCATGCATCCAATATCTTGTCGAAGAGGCTGTGGCAAGCGGAATAAAGGAAATCATTATAATTACGGGAAGAAACAAAAGAACAATAGAAGATCATTTTGATTTTTCATTTGAACTGGACGCTCACTTAAGAAAAAATAAAAAACTTCAAGCGCTGAAAGAGCTGGAAAAAATCGAGAAAATGGCAAAATTCATTTATGTCAGACAACCTGTCCAGCTCGGAGACGGACATGCCATTTTATGCGCAAAGGAACTGATAAAAAACGAACCGTTCGCGGTCCTTTTCGGAGATGATATTTATGACAGCAAAATTCCCGCGCTCGCGCAGATGATAAAAAACTATGAAAAATTTAAAACACCCATACTCGCGCTCGAAGAAGTTCCAAAAGAAGCCACAAATAAATATGGAATCGCGGGGATAAAAAGCAAAAAAAACAATATATATGAAATTGACAGTTTGGTTGAAAAACCGGCTCCAAAAGACGCGCCGTCAAACCTCTCGATTGTCGGGAAATACATAGTAACCCCCGATCTTTTAAAAACGCTTGAAAAAGCAAAATCACATTCAAAAGATGGCGAAATTCGCCTTATCGACGGCATGCGGGAATACATAAAAACCCACAAAATTCACGGATGCAAAATAGATGGCGAACGATTCGACACAGGCGACAAACTCGGCTACTTAAAGGCTGTAATACACTTCGGACTCAAACACAAAGACCTCAGCAAAGACCTGAAAACATATCTGAGAAAAATTTCAAAATAAAAAATGGGATCACAAGATTTTTTCATGGAGAAA
>JACROX010000082.1:0-3850 GCA_016214225.1 Candidatus Peregrinibacteria bacterium
AAAAATATCGTTAATCTATTCCGGTTTTGTGATAGAATCCATGCGGTTTTCATTTTAATCGTATGGATTTTTCAAGTTTAAAGTTAAGAGACAATCAGGATCTTGCCAGAAAAATTATTGAGGAAGCTTCAAAAAATAAATTTAAAAATCGACATGAATTTGAGATGTTTAGAAATGGAATTGTTAAAAAAGCGAAAGGCGTAATTTTTCATAATCTGTATTTTATCAAGGCATATAAAGATTTGGTTGATGAAGGGGTGATTGTTGAAAATAAAAATTTGCTCGGCCTTATTCGAAAAAGGAGTGTTCGGACTCTTAGCGGTGTCGCGCCCGTAACTGTCCTTACAAAGCCTTATCCTTGTCCGGGGAGATGCGTTTATTGTCCTACGGATGTCAGAATGCCTAAGAGCTATATCGCAAGTCAGCCTGCCGCGCAGAGGGCTCTTGGCCAAAAGTTTGATCCCTATACTCAAGTTATTGTTCGTTTAAAAGCTTTGAATATTACAGGTCATGAGGTTTCAAAGGTTGAACTGCGAATAATTGGCGGTACTTGGAGTTCTTATAAAAAAAATTATCAGACTTGGTTTGTGAAGCGTTGTCTTATGGCTATGAATGAATTTGTTGTAAATGTTATGTCCAAAAAAGCGCGAAAGTCTTTTGATGATGTCGTGAAAGAAAATGAAATTGGAAAAATCAGATGTATTGGAATAAATATAGAAACGCGTCCGGATTTTATTACAAAAAATGAAGTTAAGAGACTTCGATTTTTGGGTGTTACAAAAGTTGAAATGGGCGTGCAGACCACTTCGGAAGAAGTGCAAAAAATCACTGATAGAGGTCATACTTTGAAGGAGGTTAAGCGAGCGACCAAGCTTCTTAAAGATGCCGGTTTTAAAATCGGTTATCATATGATGCCTAATTTACCCGGAACAACTGTTAATTTGGATAAAAAAATGATTGGCGAACTTTTTACCGATGAAGGTTATCAGCCTGATTATTTGAAGATTTATCCGTGCGTGGTCGTGCCGCAATCCAAATTGTTTTCTTGGTATAAGAAAGGGGATTATAAGCCGTATGACGATAAAACTTTGGAGGAAGTTTTGCTTGAGGAAATGAAATCCGTGCCGCCGTGGTGCCGCGTAGATAGAATCGCGAGAGATATTCCCGCGAATGAAATTGCGGCTGGATTTAAAAGTTCGAATATAAGGCAAATTTTGGAAGAACGACTTTTGAGGCAAGGGATAAAACCTCGTGATATTCGTTTTAGAGAGATTGGTAATGAGGAAATCGATTTAAAAAATGTTGGGCTTGTTGAAAGGGGATATGAGGCAAGTGGAGGGAAGGAAATGTTTATTTCTTATGAAGATTTGACAAAAGACAAACTTATCGCGCTTTTGAGGTTGCGTTTTCCCTTCAAAGCACACTGCGGTGGCAGTGTGCTAGCAAATAGCGTGAGCGAAGCGAACTCCCAAGGCCACCCGAAGGGTTGCCTAGCCAGTAGCCTGAGCGGAGCGAAGTCCAAGCGCCCCGAAGTTTTTATTGATGTATTGAATGGAGCGGCTATTATTCGTGAAATTCATGTATATGGAAGGCAAATTCCGGTTGGAGAAAAATCCGGTGGAAATAAGCAACATGTCGGATGGGGGAGAAAATTGATGAAAAAAGCTGAAAAAATCGCTAAAAAGGCCGGTTATGGGAAAATTGCCGTAATTGCAGGTATCGGGACCAGAGAATACTATAAAAAATTGGGATATAAATTAAAAGATACTTATATGATTAAGTATTTGTAAAAATATCTTTAAATTTTTGTAAATAGGTGATTATCCAAAAACACTTAGTGGTTTGCACAATGTATCTTGTGCAAACCACTATCGTAAAAATTGGAAGATTTCTAAGGTTTTAAAACTTTCGATTTAAGGCATTTTTTTTTGAAAAACGATATAATCTTCCACTAATCATTTAAATATATATCCGCGAGTTCTGTTATTTTTGCCGCCAGTTTGTCATGTGTCTTTAGCGATGGATCTTTTTCTATAATTGTTTGAGCGCTTTTTCTGGCTTTTTCTATACTTTCCGAGTCTGTTAAACTGGCCATTTTTAGGTCAGGGATGCCACTTTGACGTATCCCGTATATTTCTCCCGGACCGCGAAGTTTTAAATCAATTTCAGCCAATTTGAACCCGCTGGAGTGTTGTTCCATTGATTTAAGTCTGATTTTCCCTTCTTCCGATAGGGGACCGGTGAATAGGAAGCAAAATGATTTATGCTCTCCCCTACCCACTCTTCCTCTAAATTGATGCAATTGTGATAATCCGAATCGCTCGGATCCTTCGATAAGCATTATCGTCGCGTTTGGGATATCTATGCCTACTTCAACCACCGATGTTGAAACTAAGATATTTATTTTGTTTTCTTTAAAGTCTGACATTATTTGATCTTTTTCTTCTTGTTTTAATTTTCCATGTAAAAGTGACAGTTTAAGATTTGGAAAAATATTTGTGCTTAAAAAATCATATTCCGTTGTTACAGCTTTTACTTCCAATACGTCAGATTCGTCTATAAGAGGACAAATTATGAATGTCTGACGGCCTTGTTTAACTTGACCTTCAATCCATCTGTATGCTTCCATTCGTTTATTTTCCGGTACAATTCTTGTTAAAATTTCTTGTCTGCCTTTTGGCATTTCATCGATTATGGATAAATCTTGATCTCCATAGACCGTTATTGCCAATGTTCTTGGAATCGGAGTTGCCGTCATGCTTAGAAGATGAGGTGTCCCATGGCTTTTCAGCATCTCTCTTTGCTTGACTCCAAATCTATGTTGTTCATCTATAATTGCCAATCCTAAATTTCTAAATCCGATATCTTCTTGAATTAAAGCGTGTGTCCCAATCATTATATCCACTGTGCCTGTTTTCATTTGTCTGAGTATTTCTTCTTTTTGTTTTTTTGACGTACCGCCTGAAATGAATTGAATATTTAAATTGTACCGTGAAAGCGTTTTTAAAAATGTTTGATAATGTTGTTTCGCGAGAATTTCCGTAGGGGCCATTATTGCCACTTGGTAGCCATTTTTTACAGCATTAAGAGTTGCCATTGCCGCAACTATTGTTTTTCCTGATCCAACATCTCCCTGAATTAATCTGCTCATAGGAAAGGGTCTTTTCATGTCTTCCAGTATTTCTTTCAGTGTTCTTTTTTGAGCGTTCGTCAATTCAAACGGGAGTTTTTTAATACAATCTTTTATTATATCTGTTTTTATTTCCATTGATTTTTCTTGTAAGCTCCCATGATGTTGCCAAAACCATTTTTTTTGTAAAACTTTCAGTTGAAGCAAAAATAATTCATCAAACGATAGGCGTTCACGAGCTTTTTTGAGTGTTATTTCGTCTTCCGGAAAATGAATATTTTTAACCGCAGATTTGTAATCCATTAAATTATGTCCTTTCAGAATTTCTTCCGGCATATATTCTTCAAAAAAATCCAGCCAGTTGTCTACTAGCGGTTTCAGCTTTTCTCTAAGCCATTTTGAGCTAATCCCTTCTGTCTCATGGTAGACGGGAACAATGCGTCCGCTATGTATTTGTTCTTCAAATTCTTTAACTATTTCATGGGATGGATTTTGAAGAGTGATTTTTCCAAGTGAAAATTTTGCTTTGCCGCTTAGTATTATTTCTTTTTTTCTGGGCAGCATCTTTGTTAAATGCGGCTGGTTGAACCAGATTATTTCCACTTGTCCGGTGTCGTCGCTAAAGAGACCTCGCGTAAGTTTCTTCCCGGTTTTTGTACTAATGTTAAATATATTTGTTAACTCTCCTTTTATTGTTACAACTTCTCCCGGTGTAATCTC
>JACROX010000082.1:3969-6167 GCA_016214225.1 Candidatus Peregrinibacteria bacterium
AAAGTATAAAAGAAAATCTTGCACTGTTTTTACTCCCATCTCGGAAAGTTTTTCCAAGTGTCTTTTTGTTGTTCTTAAAACTTTATCTAAGTTTCTTCCAATCATTATTTTGAAATAACCCTCAAAAATTTTCTCTTGCCCACTTGAATAAGCCTCTCTTTTGTTATATCCACTTCTTCGTTGATTGAAGATATCTTGCTGTCGTCTATCTTCACTCCCCCACCCTGAATTGTTCTTCTGGCTTCTCCTTTGGAATCGACGAGCTGAGTCTCCGCCAGTAGATCCGTGATTTTCCACTTTGTTTTCTTTAGTTTTGTTAATTGAACATCTTCCGGTTTCCCTTTTTTGCTGAATATTTCTATAAATTCTTGTTCCGCTTCTTGCGCTGATTTTTTATTGTGATATATGGTTACAATCTCTCTGGCCAGTCGCATTTTTAAATTTCGTGGATTTTCTCCTTCTTTTAGAGATTTTTTAATCTTTTTTATATCTTCAAGAGAAATATCCGTAGCCAATTTAAAGTAGTCTATCACCAAATTATCAGCTATGGACATTGTTTTCCCGTATATTTCTTTTGGTTTTTCATTTACACCAATGTAATTATCAAGGCTTTTACCCATCTTATCTTTACCGTCTGTCCCAATTAAAAGTGGGACTGTTAAAACATTTTGTGGTTCTTGATTGTATGCTCTTTGAATTTCTCTTCCCGCAAGAAGATTAAATGTTTGATCCGTTCCGCCAAGTTCCACATCGGCTTTTAGGGCTACCGAATCGTATCCCTGCATGAGCGGATATAAAAATTCATGCATGTATATCGGATGTTTTTTCTTAATTCTTTCCTGATACATGTCTCTTTCCAGCATTTGATGTACCGTAAATGTTTGAGCGAGTTTTATTATATCGGAGAATGAAAGTTTTTTGAGCCAATCGGCATTCCATGCAACTTCTATATTTTTTATGTCCAATATTTTCTTTACTTGCTCCAAATATTTTTCCGCGTTTTTTCCCAATTCTTTCTGAGTTTTTGGCTTTCTGGCATTTAATTTGTCTGATGGATCTCCTATTTGTCCCGTAAAATTACCAAAAAGGAGTATTATTTGATGACCTGCCATTTGAAATTCTCTCAGTTTTTTTATTACAACCATATGTCCGATGTGAAGATTGGCTCCCGAAGGATCTATCCCAAGTTTTATTCTCAATTTTTTCCCGGATTTTAATTTTTTCTCCAAATCTTCTTTAATTATTACCTCCGAGACCCCTTTTGAAAGTATGGTTTCCGGATTTATTTTTTGGCTCATTTTGAGCTTGTTTAATATAGCTTTTCTAAAATACCAGAGGATATTAAAAATAGCAAAATTTGTAATTTGTGATAATTTTCTTGACTAATTTTGAATGAATAGTATATTATCGATTTCCTGGCGCATAGATTATATTAACTTGTAGCTTATATGCTCAAAGAGCATCTATGTCAGATTGGATTCACGGACAGCGAATCTAAGGTGTATTTAGAGCTTTTGAGGCTGGGACCTCAAGCTGTCAGTATAATAGCAAAAAGAACCGGACTTAACAGAACTACCACTTATTCAATTTTAAAGTCGTTGGAGAAGAAAGGAGTTGTTTCTTCATATAAGAATTCAACCATGCATTTTTTTGTTGCCAGCGATCCAAATTCTTTGATCGGTTATTTGGATAGGAAGTGTCAGACTTTTGATTATTACCGTTCTGAACTCCTATCAATTATTCCAAAATTCAGAATTCTTACCGAGAAATATACTTTTAAAAAGCCCATTGTGGCTTTTTTTGATGGAGTAGAGGGGGTGAAGCATGTTATGTATGACGCTTTGACAGGGAAGAGTGATTTTAGGGCTTATATCCCAATTCAAAAATGGTTTGAATCCGGAATGAAAGATTTTCTTATACAATATAAAAATTTCCTAACATCGGATGATGGATTATCCTTGAAAGCCATTGTTCCGGATACCGCTGAAGTTAGGAATTTCTTTAGAGGGAAGAAGATAACCAATGTGTCTTATGTAAAAGATGCTTCATTCCAAAATTTATTTGAAGATGGGGTCAATATTTATGGAGATAAAGTGTCAGTTATAAATTTGGATAAAGGTTCCGAGTACGGTGTCGTTATTGAAAATAAGCAATTTGCCAATATGAATAAGGTTGTTTTTGATATAGTTTTTCAGCAA
>JACROX010000083.1 GCA_016214225.1 Candidatus Peregrinibacteria bacterium
AATCTGCGTGTTTCATCAAGTTTTGAATCAAGTCTGGTTTGCAATTTACCTGCTACGTATTTTTGATTCATCATCCATAATATCATCGTTGCTAAAAGGACCGCTCCGATTAACATCGTTGTTCCCTCAAAAATCTGCTCCGCTTTCCCCTCAAATTCTCCTGCAATACCAATGAATAACAAAGCGCCCAGAATGCTTGCCATTATTCCTCCCGCGATTCCCACGTAAACAATGTTGTTATATTTTGTTTGTTTTATTTTGACAAGATAGCTCAAAATAATGCCTACTATAAGGGCGGTTTCCAATGTCTCCCTGAATGTTATTATGAAATTTTCCAGCATATTGTTAGCCGGCACGCTGTCGGCGTGCTTGTTATTTTAAATTTATCATCACAAGGCCTGCTATCACAACAACTATTCCCCCTGTTTGAATCAGAGACAGTTGTTCTTTAAAAACAAAGTATCCGACTAAGCTGATTGTTATGACCGAAAGCGCGACCCATAATATGTTAGTGATTGCCATTCCTTCATATTTCAATGAACGGGCGAATAAAAATCCCGCTAAGCCGAACATCAAAACAACTCCCGCGAGAAAAAGTGGATTTTTGTTTATGCTCCACATTTTCGCGGATATTTCGGCGAATGTATCCAGGGCTATAATAGCGATAATATAGAAAATGAAAGGGGTCATTTGGTTTTTTTAAATATTCTTTGTTCTCCACTTACATCCGGAGGTATGGGGCAAGTGTAAAATTCTTTAGTGTTATTTTTTTATTGATACAGCAATAA
The DNA here is from genome assembly GCA_016214225.1 of Candidatus Peregrinibacteria bacterium. GTDB lineage: Bacteria > Patescibacteriota > Gracilibacteria > UBA1369 > LOWO2-01-FULL-3 > JACROX01. Next base: position 789 of record JACROX010000083.1, read on the forward strand.
AAAATGTGCCAAAATTAAGATTTTCCAATTCAACATTTCCAAAAATTTCTTTCATTTTTCCAGTAATGTTTTTGGAGGGATCCCAAGCGGCAAATTTTGAATAGATTACTTTAACCAAAGGATTAAGAAATTTTAGAAATCCTGTAAAAAGACGTGCATCGCAAACAACCAATTTTCCTCCAAGGTGAAGAACGTCGCGACATCTTTCAAGCGCTTTCCCCCAATCGGGAATTGCGCTAATTCCAAGAACACTTACAACACCATCAAAATTATTTTCGGTTATTTTAAGTTGCGCCGCGTCGCCCTGTACCAGTTTTACGTTGTTCCATCCGTTTTTTTCACATAATTTTTTTGCGGCATCAAGCATCTCTTGGCTATAATCAAAACCGAGAATAAAACCCTCTTTACCAACGGTTTCTATTATGTAAGGGGAATTTCTGCCCGAACCGCAAGCAACTTCTAAAACTTTGTCGCTTCTTTTTAATCCCATCTTTTTAACTGCTCGGTTTCTTATGGTTTTTGCTCTTCCTAAAAATGTGATTATATCTTGGGCACTGTAAAGAAAGGAAAATTTTCCCCAAAAAGAATATACTTTTTCTACTTTCTTTAATTTGTCTATTTGTGAATCTTTTGTCATTTTTTATATGGATTGAATGGTTTATATAAACTTTATTATAAGCGCCTCGTAGCCCGATTGTATATAATGTCCGCGACTTTGCGATGTTTGGCGCTGGTACAATTCTAGGGTGGGGAGGCAGTGCGTTTATTGTTGTTCAATTTGTTTTATAAAAATCAGAGAAATTATCCCTGTCAAAGTTAATTGAATTAATGGACTTATCCCTATTCCAAAAAAAGTTGGCATTGCCACAGTATATTCCCATCTTCCTAAGTTTAAATTTATCATCTCTATGGAAATTGCGATAATAAGACCTAAAAAAACAACCATCAAATAATCAAATTTATTTGGATTTTTTATCCAATTAGTGTTTTTGTTTTTTAGCGAGACAATCGCGAAAATGCCAAGGATGGTAAGCATATCAGTAAAAGAAGCAATAATTAAATGAGAGTATTTTGGAATTCCAGATAAATCAATATATAAGGGATGATGCGAAAATTCCCAGGCGATATTTAAAATCAAGGCAATAAATCCAGCAATAAAAAATCTTTTTTTGGTAGTCACAATATTGAATAATATATCCTGATTTTAACAGAATCACTGGTGCGATTCTGTCCAACTGAGCCCGTGAAGGTTCCTTGGAATATGAGGTGATGATAATTGATAAAATTTTTTTTCACAACAAAACATTGATATAAACACTGATTTTCAAAGAACAAAGTATGATTAACGGCGTTTCTCAGCAAG
>JACROX010000081.1 GCA_016214225.1 Candidatus Peregrinibacteria bacterium
GATTTATTTTTTGTCTTTGGGCAGATCTTTCAGATCGTTAAATGATGTCAGTCTGATTAATTGGGGAAGTAAAGACTTTTTACGCTGTTGCGCCGAAATTACGGACGAAAATGAAGACACAATGCTTGAAGTCTTTTATTCTTCTTCTCCGATTAAAAAGAAAAATTTCAAAAAAAATGAAGTAAATCTAAGAAACAGCGAATATCTCGGGAATTTAATAACCGTACTTTTTCATCCGGAGGACTTGAACATGCTCTATCTTGGTCCGGATTTAAGGCGGAGATATATGGATATTTTGCTCTCGCAAAGCGACAAAAAATACCTTCGCGCGCTTTTTAATTATAAAAAAATATTACGTCAAAGAAGAAGTTTGTTGAAGACAATCCAGCAAGGTAACACAAGCAATCTTCTCGGTAATCTTTCCGCGTGGGACGATCAAATCGTAGAACATGGCAGCGTGATAATCCTAAAGAGACTCGAATTGATAGACTTTTTAAGTGAAAATATAGAAAAAATATACAGATCGATTTCCAGAAAATCGGAAAAAATAGAGATAAAATACAAAAATACAATTATATCGGATATTACCGAAAAAGAAGGTATACAAGCCACTTACAAAGAAAAATTACTCGCGTCCAGAGAAAGAGACGTAAAAGAGGCAAGATCAACGGTGGGCCCTCACTTGGATGACTTAAAATTTTACATAAACTCGGTTGATATCAAAAAATCCGCTTCCAGAGGGGAGTTCAGAACAATGCTGATGTCCCTTAAATTGGCCGAAATTGAATTTTTGATACTAAAAACCGGCAAAAAACCGATACTTCTTTTGGACGATATTTTTTCCGAACTGGATAATAAAAGGAGAAAACACTTGCTGAACGCCATAAAGGGCTATCAGACGATAATTACATCAACGGATGAACGGGAAATCGGAGAATTGGCTAAAGAAAGCACAGACATTGAATTTGTGCAAATCGAATAAATATGCTATAATACAAAAATAAAAAATAACCAAAGACATGCTAAAAAACTATCAGATACAAGGCGGCAGAAAAATTTTGATTCGCAGTGTACTAACCGTACAGGAGAATCAAAATTTTTCGACAACACGGTAGATGATAGTTTTTTAGCATGTCGCTAAAAACAAAGTAAAAGTGCGTGAATTATTGCAAATAGGGGGATCTGTTCTGCTTGCGGGAATACCGGTGCTGATTTGGGGAAATATTTTTTACAAGAAAGAACCTGAAAACAGAACTCTGGCGCTTTTAACCTTTATGGTTGGAGCTTTAGCCGTTTTTCCGATATTGATTTATAAGGTTTTAAGGCAATTTTTCCCATGGATAAACGCTTTCAAAATTGCTGACTTTTACAGGGAAGACTTTATAGGTTTTTCAAATATTGTTGTCGTGCCGTTAAGTGTGGTTATTACATTCATGATTGTTGGAATAATGGAAGAATTGATGAAATTTATAGCGGTAAAAGTTGTGGACGAAGATAGCGATATAAAAAACATTGATGACTCAATGGAGCTCTTCATAATCGCCGCTCTTGGATTTTCTTTTACGGAAAACATACTTTATTTTTATAATATTTGGCTCACGCAAGGGGCGGACAACCTGCTTATGCCGTTTTTATTCAGGTCATCGTTTTCAACGCTCGCGCACATAACATTCTCGGGAGTTTTAGGATATTACTACGGGGTTGCCCACTTCGCATCGCCAATTCTACAGGAGGAAATCAAGGCGAAAAGAGGAGCTGTAAGCAGATTTGTTATAAAAATGTTAAGCCTTAAAAGAGCAAAATTGTTTTACGAAGAGCATCTTTTTGAAGGATTGCTTATTTCCATAGGATTACATGCTTTGTTTAATATTTTTCTGGAAATGAATCTGACTTTCATGATAGTCCCATTCCTTGTTGGTGGTTATTTGACCTTAAACTACCTGTTTGGCAAAAAAGAAAACCACAAAAATTACAATCAACTTCTGGCGAGCGAAAGGAATCACTAGTTTTTCTTAAAATATTTTACTCCAGAAATTCCTTTAAAATCTCTATCTTGTGTCCAAACAGTAGCATTGTATTGTTGCGCTGTAGCTAAAATAATACTGTCTGCCATTGCCAAATTCAGACTTCTGGAGATTTTGGCGGCATGTAGCGCTATATCCATGTCTAACTCGACTACTATGCCCTGTTTCATATTGGCAATGTACCTGAGGGCTGTTTCTTCATTCTTTTCTTGAAGAATTCGTTTGAAAACTTCATAAATTACTATGCTTGGGACAAGCAACTTAGTGGCATTTTCCAGTGGGCGAGTAAATTTTTTGGCATTTTGACCGTCGGTAAAAATTGCCAGCCATGCTGAAGAATCTAATATATTCATTTGAATTTATAATGGGCGATCTTTTTTTTCTCTGACATTGTCTATGTTCATCCCCTTGAGTGTGCCTCTAAGAGACTTCAGTGATTGCAACGGTACGAGTTCGATCAGGCTACCATAAGGTATAAAGGCCAATTTCATCCCTGCCTTGATATTGAATTTTTGACGTATTTCCTTTGGGATAACTATTTGAAACTTTGGAGATACTGTTATGCTATTCATACGTTTTTATTATCGATATTGATACAGTAAAATTATACCCTGATCGATGATGGATTGTCAATCTTATCTGAGATATCAAACAAAAACTTGAAAAACAAGATTTGAATGTATAAAATAAGGCAAGGTACATTTTCGCCGTATAGTCAAAATGATAAAAACAGCTCAGGATATACAGGATGATATTTTCAGAAAGATGTCAGCCGACAAAAAACTCGAAGTTTGGGTTGGACTATGGAGGCTGGCCAAAGAACTCGCAGGTGACAAAATAACTTATGGAACAAACAGATCCAAAGCGGATTTGGACATGGACTATTTAAAAAAATGGGCAAAAGAACTTGGAGTGGAGGATATTATTGAAAAATTAAGACTGTGAAGATATCTCTGAAAGAATTCAAAGCAGCTTGTTTGCAGCCATCGCCAAGCATTTTCATACTGCGCATTTTGTAAAACAAAACTTGAAAAAAACTACGAAACATATTAAAATGCTTACTCGCGTATTCGTTAATTTTCATATTCAAATATAATGCGGAACGATAAAATTATTGTAAAGGGAGCCAAGATCCACAATTTAAAGAATATTGACGTAGAGATTCCAAAGAACAAATTTACTGTTATGACAGGGCTTTCCGGCTCAGGGAAATCTTCTCTGGCTTTCGATACTATCTATGCTGAAGGGCAGAGGCGTTACGTTGAAAGCCTTTCAACAAAAAAACTCTCCATGCAGCAAAAAAATTCAATGTCAAATCAATTTTGATCTCCGGCGGTGTAGCTGCAAATCTACGCTTACGCGAGAAATTTTCTTCAATTGATGGAGAAACCGGACGTGGAATCGATTGACGGTCTTTCCCCTGCAATTTCCATTGACCAAAAAACAGCGCCAAGGAATCCGCGTTCCACGGTGGGGACGGTAACTGAAGTTTACGATTTTTTACGCCTTTTATTCGCGAAAATTGGTACTCCTCACTGCCCAAAATGCGGCAAGCCCATAAAACGTCAAACTCCGCAGGAAATACTTGAGGAAGTTATTAAAATGAAAGAAGACGCAAAAATCTTAATCCTATCACCGATTATTAGGGGGCATAAAGGTC
>JACROX010000059.1 GCA_016214225.1 Candidatus Peregrinibacteria bacterium
AAGGGCTGTCATCTTGATACGGTCGAGTTGCTGGACGACAAAGAGTCCATAAAAATCGAGGATGTTAGAAAGCTTATCGAAAGAGCGAATATGACCAGCCAGTCGAAATATAAGATTTTTCTTATACAAAGCATTGAAAGGATGACTACCGAGGCGGCAAACAGTTTTTTAAAAATACTTGAGGAGCCGCCCGTTGGAACGGTTTTTATTCTCACTACGAATACTCTTCGCGGAATTTTGCCTACAGTCGTGTCGCGGACGAGGGTAATAAAATTCGGGAGTGTTTCGGTGTCTTTTTTGGAGAAAACATTAAAAGAACTTTATCCGGATTTCGACGAAGAAACCATAAGAAACGTGAGTTTGCTTTCTTTGGGAAAAACGGGGAAAGCGGTTCATTTGATGGAAAATCCCGACGCGTTGGCCGTTACAATGAAAGCGTATCATGATATACAAAATCTTTTGGATCATAAAAATATCGTGGATAGATTCGGTTATGTCGAAGAAATCAGCGATGATTTTTCTCAGGCCGAAACTTTTTTAAATGTTCTTTCTCATGTTTTAAGGAGCAGAATGATTGAAGGAACCGAATCCGAAAGACATATCTCCGCGCTGCAAAAGGTTGACGAGGCTGGTGTTTTGCTCAAAAAAAATATAAACTCCAAGTTGGTTTTGGAAAATCTTATGTTATTTTTATAGTATGTGGACATATTTAATGATACTTTTCAGTTTGCTTGTGATTGCCGTTATTTTTATAAGGCGAGGGATTTTGATTGCAAGAAAAAGGGAGAATGAAAAGTCTGTTTTGCCGGAAGAAAACGATTTGGATGAAAAATTGGCGGCGCAAAAAATTTCAAAATCCGATAAAAGCCGTGTTGTAGAATTGTGTGATAAGTCCGACCTAAATTTGCGAGCGGGTAATGAAGATGAGGCGATAAAATTCCTTGTACAGGCGCTTGCGATTGATGAATTAAACGTGGAAGCACAGAATAAACTTGCGATGTTATATATGCAAAAACAGACGTACAGCGCGGCGGCGGCGCTTTTTAAGCGGCTTGGAGATATAACCGATGACGCCGTGCATTTCAGCCATTTGGGGCTGGCTTTTTTCCAACAACAAAATTATGAAGAAGCGAAACAGGCCTATCAAAAAGCGATTGCTTTGGATGATTCAAGGCCTCAGAGGTTTGCAAGTTTGGGGCAGGTTTACAGGGCGGCGGGCGAACTTCAAAATGCGATTATAGCGATAAATAGGGCGGTCGAGCTGGACAAGCAAAATATGGATTACTTGTTTTTGCTGGCTGATTTGCAAACGGAGGCCGGAAATATTTCGGAGGCAATGGAAATCTTGGAAAAAATCCTCACGCTCGATCCCGCGAACGAAGAGGCGAAAAAATATATAAAGAGGATTAGGAAGCAACAATAGAGTAAGGGGGAACATTAAGAATATTTGAATAACCATGTGTGACGTTGCGGCAACTGCATGCAGTTGCCACATTCGGCGGAGCGTACATGCTAGCGTAGCCGAATCGCCACCGGTTATTCAAATATTCTTAATGTTCCCCCTTTGCCCTACAATTTTTCTTTTGTCCCGACTAAGATTTTTGAGGGGATCGCTTGGTAGCGAGTTTTTATTTCTTCCTTTTTTTCCGTGCCGTCTTTGAGTGTAAGATGCCTGTACCAAAGCGCTTCGAAGCCCGTGTGCGCTTTTTCTTGTTGTTTTTTCTGGCCTATAAATAAACTGTCCGTGTTCTCATAAATTGTCTGTCCCGGACTTTTGTAGTTTGATAAATACGGCCCCTCCATTGAAACTTTTCTGCCGTCCGACGTGCCATATAGTATAAAATAAAGTTCGTAGTCGTCTTTTACAAACGCTTGAACTAAAACATAATTTCCGGTGTCATTTTCAAATTTCAGATTGGCTCCGCCAAGGTAAATTGTCGCGTCCAGCCCGTGTCCCAAAACTTGTGAATAATAAGACACCGCGTATGTATGCTGGTTTCTTTCCTTTATCGGGAGGCCGGCGAATAGCGCGGCCCTGTACATTGTTGTCGAAACCTGACAAATGCCTCCTCCGTATTCCGGAATCGTTCCATCTTTTTTAATTACCAATTCTTTTTTATAACCCGTTGTTTCATCGACCTGTCCGAGCGTGTCATTAAATGAAAATGTTTCGCCGGGTTTTATCACTTTCCCGTTAAACTTCTCGGCACCTGTTTTTATGTTGTGTACGCGATTTTCAGGTGATCCATAATACGTTGTATACCCGAAACTTATTCTTTCCGTCAAACCAAGAGCTTTTGCTTGCTCCGTCGCGACAATTTTGGGGCTTACTTTTTCCGTTCTAAGCTCTATTACGTTCAGCGCCGTATTTATCGCGCCTTCAAAATCTCTTTTCAGTTTTTCTCGATTTATTAAAATTCCATCATTCCCTCTTCCGTTGACTTTCGGTTCCCCTTTTTCATCCACGTAAATATTTACGGTTTCCACCGGCACTTCCATTTCCTCCGAGAAAGTTTTGTCTATAAATTCATTGAATTCTTTTGGCTTAACGCCGGCATAAATCTTTATATCGTCCGATGTTTTTTCCGTCGCAAATTCGATTAACTCTTTGTTGTTGAATACTTGCAGCACCCATTTTCTGTCCGGATTTCCGTGTTTTATTACAATTGTTTTTCGGAGCAATTTTTTTGCTTCTTCCGTTTTTTGTTCCAAATCTTTCGCCGTAACTTTCGGGTTTTCATTCTTTAAATCTATCGTTATGTTTGGTGTTTCCAGTTTTTTCGCGGCGGAGTTGATGTCGTTAAAAAGTTTTTCTTCGTCTATCACGAATCCCGATTTTCCTTCTCTTACGGCCAGTCTTTTATCTTCGTCAAAATAGAAAGTAGCCTCTCGCGGATAAATTTTTTGCAGATCAAATTTTTCTTTTATTTTTTTTACTTGTTGTTTTTTATTTATATCCGCTTCCATGTCCATGTTTTTTTTGGACAGATCAAGGGCGCGTAAAAAGTTCTCTTTTTCTATGTTTATGACTTTTATTTTTTGCGCCGTTTTATTCGGCAATAAGTCTATGCCCATCTCTTGCGGAGAAAAATTTATTTCTTTGTTTAGCGCTGTTATTTTGAAACTTTTATTTTTATATTCCCGTTCCGCGTCCTCAAGTTTCTTTGCCGCTTCGTCCGTTGTGTTAAATGAAAGATCTATGTCTCCGACGCTTGTTTGTATAGGGATTCTTTGGTGCACAAATTCGCGAAAAAATATTGTCGAAACAACCATTGATGCTGGGAAAATGATTGTGGCGATTATAAAAAGTATCGGGTGGCGATTTGTTTTTTTACTTTCCTCCCGCTGCTTTTCGGTCAAAGTGTTTTTTTTCTTTCTTGAAGCGTTTTTATTCTTCCCCATCTTTTTCTTTATGAAAAAAATTCTTGATTCTTCTGAAGATTCCCGAGGATGTTTTTATTGCTTTTTTTGTGACGTCCGCAATGTCTTTTCTTGTTTCTTTTCCTTCTTTCGGGGCTATGGCCGCCCCTATAACAGACCCTATCGCTCCGCCGATTACGGCTCCCATCAAAACCTTGTCGAGAATTTTTTTCTTATCATTGTCTCCCATTTTATTTTACGTTGGTTATTTGCGTTGCTTCTATTTTTCGTATTATATTTACCTTTATTTTCCCAGGGTATCCGACATTCTCCTCTATTTCTCCGGCTATTTTTCTTGCCGCTCCTTCAAGGTTTTTGTCTTCAATTTTTGACGGATCGACAAAAACTCTAAGCTCTCTTCCGGCCGACATTGTGAACACTTTTTGCACGCCTTCGTATGAGGTCGCTATGTTTTCCAATGCTTTTATTCTTTCGATGTAGCTAAATAAAGATTCTTGTCTTGCTCCCGGACGGCCAGCAGACGCGGCGTCCGCTGCTTTTACTATTAACGCTTCTGGTGTTTTTTGCGGCTCCGCGTCATGATGCGTCCACGCGGCATGCACTTCTTCCCAAGAGAATCCGTATTTTTCCATTATCTCTTTTGTGAGTCTGTCGTGAGCGTCTTGAACATTCGGATCTTGATCTATCGCTTTTCCGAGGTCATGTAAAAATCCGCCTCCTATTGAATACAGCTCTTCACCGACCTCTTTTTCCGCTTCTTTTTTTACTTTTGCTATTACGTTTTTGTCTATTTCTCCTCTCGCGTTTACCAGCTTTTCTATTGTTTTTTGGGCTATTCTTCTTGTTACTAAATTGTAATACGCGATGCTTATCGTGTTTGGAAGATCGTTAAAAACGATTGCTACATCAGGGAATTGCGTTTCAATTTCCTCTATGTTTGCCGCGTCTTTTCCGACCACTTTCCCTTTTATGAAATCCTTAGGAACGTTTATTGTTACCGTTTTGGTTTCCACTGATGTTGGAGCTCCAAGCCTTTGCAGCGTGTAAATCAATATATTTTTCGCTATTTTTGGCGCGTCTTCTTTAAGGGTTTCTTCTTTTGATTTTAACTTTTCTTGATTCTCCATTTCCAGTTCTCTTTCGTTTCTTTCAAGGATGGATGCCCTTATTTCGGCCGGAGATTTATTTACTTTTCTTGCCAAGTTTTCGAGTATTTTTTCTTTCGCAAGTTTTGCCATTTCTTGAAATTTTTGCGTTTCTTCTTTCTGTGCCGCTATTTTCAGCCTTGCTTCATTTATCCTTTCTTCTTTTTTGAATAGGTTTTTTTCTTTGTTTTCTATCGATGCTTCTATTTTTTTAAGCCTTTCTTCTCGGTTTTTTGTCCATTCTTCCAGGTTTTTTGTGTATTTCTCGGTTTGTTTTTTTATGTTTTCAATAATTTCGCCGGCCTCTGTTTGTACCTTTTCCATAAGCAATTGCGCTTCTTTTTTTCTTTTTTCAACATCAATAATTCCTCTCCCCTTAAAAAACACCAAAATCACTCCCGTCCCGAGGATAAGTCCCCCTATCAAATATGTCGCGTATCCCAATATATTCATTTTTTTAGTTCTTTTTTACGTCCACGTTGGTTTATTTTCAGTGTTTATGGGGGGTATTTTACAGGAATTTTGCACGTTTTGTAAACAGACTTGTTTTATTATTATGTTTTTATTTTAATATTTTTATTGGTTTCACCTTATTTCTCTTGTTTTTTATACTTTACCACTACGCAATGTTTTTTGGTTTTTGTTAAGTCTTACTATAACTATTTATATATATTATTTATTTATAATTTAACTTTGTATTGTTAAAAGGAAAGTGGTAGATATAATATCCAATGGATTAACTTCAGGGCAATTTAAATAAAACTCGTATGAAACTTTTTTGTTCACAAAAAGACTTAGATGATGCTTTAAATATTGTAAATAAAGCGATTAGTCCAAACAACACACTTCCGGTTTTAAATAATGTTTTAATCAAAGCCGAAGGGAAAAAACTTTATTTTTTCGCCACCAATCTTGAAATTGCTATAAGCTGTTCAATTAACGCAGATGTTCGAGGAGAAGGAGCGATAACCGTTCCGGCAAAACTTATTACAAACTATGTTTCTCTCTTAACCGATGAGAAAGTTGAACTTAGTTTATCTGAAGGGATGAGTTTATCAATAAATTCATCAACTTCACACACTAAAATAAAATGTATAAACGCCGATGAGTTCCCACTTATTCCTAAAATCGAGAAGGGAGACGAGTTTTCGATTAAATCCAAGGATTTATATGAGGGTATTTCTGAAACCGTTTTCGCCGCTTCTTTAAACTCATCAAGGCCTATTCTTTCCGGTGTTTTCGTCTCTTCTTTTGATGGAGGTATAAAACTTGTGGCTACCGACAGTTATAGACTTGCTGAAAAATCCATTAACTTAAAAGGAAAAACGTCTTGCGACGTTTCGTCTATCGTCCCGGCAAGAACAATGATGGAACTTTCAAAAATTATAAGCAAATTAGACAACGATGATGTTAAAATTCATATTTCCAAAAACCAAATATTATTTAAAGTCGGAGATATTGATTTTATTTCGAGGCTTATAGAGGGGAAGTTCCCCGACTATGAAAGAATTATTCCTAAAGAAAACAAAACAAAATTTGAGGTTTCAACCGAAGACCTAGCCTTGGTTTTAAAAAGGGTCAGTCTTTTTGCCAGAGAAAACAATAATAGTATTAAGCTTAGCGTTACAAATGACGGGAAATTAACCATTTCTTCCGAAGAAACAAAAGTTGGAGAAGAAAAGCCGAGGTCCCCGTGAAAATAGAGGGCGACAATAATAAAATCTCTTTAAATTCACAATATCTTTTGGACGTGCTTACTTATATCAGCGGTGATAAGGTTTTGTTTTTAATGAACGATAAGGTTTCACCAGCCGTTATAAAACCAATGAAGGACGAGAGTTATGTATATGTGATAATGCCATTAAAGGTTTAAAGAAATGAGGAACATCATCTCTTTTTTTCCTAAAGAGGGAATATTTGACGCCCTGTCTCTTTTAGAAAAAAACAAAAATGTCAGTTTTTCCGGGGCCGGAAATTTTTCATCGAAAGCTATGCTAATGGCATGCGCTCTTAACGATAAACACGGGAGAGTTTTGTGGGTTGTGAACGACTCCAATGAACAAAATTCCGTTAAAAAATCCATGGAAACATGGGGAAACAGGCCTGTTTTTAAATATAATAAACTTTTAGACGAAGAGAGAATGTTGTTCCCAAACACAAGTGAATTCGAGGCTGAAAAAAACAGAAGAATAATGGAGTTTTCCTCAAGAATATGTTCCATTAATAATGCTGTTTTTATTGTTGACCTTCAGTCTGTTTTTCAAAACTTCCCTGATTTAAAAAAACTTAAAGAACTTAATGTAAAGATTAAAAAAGGCGAAACCCTGGATGTTGTTAAGTTTATAGAATGGCTTGTCGGCTCCGGTTACGAACTAACAAACGAAGGCCATCTTAAGAAAGGGCAATATTACAGGGTTGGCGACAGTGTTTTTATTTATCCGATCAACCGCGAAACCGCCATTAGAATTGAGGTTGGTTTTGACAAGGTTGAAAAAATAATTTCAATTGACGCGATTGATAATTCAAAATCTTTTAACGAGACGCATTCTGTTGATGTTTTTTCAATTGAATGTGAAGACATGGCGTCGAATATAATAGGCCTTTTTGGAGAAGACGATACCGTTGTAGACGATGAACTTGATGTTGTTGATGAGTATTACGAGGCATGGGACAGCCTTATGGAAGAAGCCGCGAAGAAATGTAAAACCGTTTCGTTCGTTTTATTTAATGAGGACACGGACACACATATTCATTTACATTTTTTGTCCGTTCTTAAATATAGAAGCGCTTATGATCTTGCCAATGATCTTCGCGATAAAATAAAAAATAAATGGAAAACATTGTTTTTTACTAAAAATATTAATGACGCGAGGGCGCTTTTTGCCGATCAAGGCGTGCCGTTTGTTGTCAGCATAGATGATGAAAGTTTTTCACGGAGCCACGTCTTTGTAATTGAAGTTGACAAAGAAGACACTTTTCCGCAATCTTTTCAAACTCCCAAACAAAAGATTTTACTTATCAGCGATATAGACACTGCCTTTGTTAGGAACGAAAGAAAGGCCGCAATAAGCACGAAAAGCGTGTTTGATGATTTTTTGACAAGCCTTAAGGTTGGAGATTTTGTTGTTCATGCTGACCATGGAATCGCAAAGTTTCTCGGTCTTGATAAAAAAACAATAGATGAAGTTACAAAGGAATATCTTAAGCTTGGATATGCGGAAAACGACAAACTGTTTGTTCCGATTGATCAGGCTGACAAGGTTAGCAAGTATATCGGATCGACTGAGTCTATGCCAAAACTCACGAGACTTGGAAGCGCCGAATGGAACACAATAACAAGCCGTGTCAGGAAAGAAACACAAAAAATCGCGAAAGAACTTTTAAAACTTTATGCCGAAAGAAAGGCGGCCAGAGGTGTCAGATTTAAAATCGACGACGATCTTCAGGAAAAATTTGAAAAAAGTTTCCCTTACGACGAAACCCCCGGGCAAATAAAAGCCATTGTTGACACGAAAGCGGACATGGAGAGCGAGATGCCAATGGACAGGCTTATTTGCGGAGATGTTGGTTTCGGAAAAACAGAGGTTGCTATGCGCGCGGCTTTTAAGGCGGTCAGAAGCAAAAAACAGGTTGCCCTTATTTCTCCAATTACAATTTTGGCCGATCAGCATTATAAATCTTTTACGAAAAGGATGGACCCTTTTCATATTAGAATAGAAATGTTGAGCAGATTTAGAACGGCCAAGGAACAAAAGGTTATTTTGCAGGCTTTATCCAAAGGAGAAGTGGACATTGTTATTGGAACCCACAGGCTGCTTCAGCCCGATGTTAAATTTAAAGATCTCGGACTTGTTGTTGTTGATGAGGAGCAGAGGTTTGGTGTTAAGCAAAAGGAAAAATTTAAGGAGATGAGAAAAGAGGTTGATATTCTTACTCTTACCGCCACGCCTATTCCGAGAACTCTTAATATTTGTTTGAATAAACTTCGCGATATTACAACGATTACAACTCCTCCGTTCGGGAGACTTCCTATTATTACGGAGGTTAGAAAATATTCTTCTTCTCTTGTTCGAGAGGTTATTCTTAAAGAGATTAATCGCGGAGGGCAGGTGTATTTTTTGCATAATCGCGTTCAAACAATCGACAGTGTCGCCGATAAACTGCGAGAACTTGTTCCGGAGGCGAAGTTTGGGGTCGCGCATGGGAAGCTTGGGAGCGGTGATTTGGAGGAGCGTGTCATGTCTTTTAAGGAAAAGAAATTTGATGTTTTGGTAAGCTCTACAATTATTGAAAACGGGATCGATCTCGCGAACGCAAATACTCTTATTGTTAATAACGCCGAACGTTTCGGGCTTTCACAGCTTTACCAATTGAGGGGCCGTGTCGGGCGCGGAAAGACACAAGCCTACGCTTACTTCTTGTATTATGGGCAGAGACTCAAACTGGATGCCAAGAAGAGGCTGAGGGCTATCGTAGAGGCTTCAGAGCTTGGCAGTGGATTTCAAATCGCCATGAAGGATTTGGAGATTCGCGGGGCCGGCGATATTCTTGGAGCCAATCAGCATGGAGTTATAAATGTGGTTGGCGTGTCGCATTTTATCAGGATGTTAAATAAGTCCGTTGAGGATCTTAAGGCCGGAAGAGTTATGGAAGGGGAAGAAGAGATTACGGATGTTTCGATTGAACTGCCTGTTCCCGCGTACATCCCGGATTCTTATATCGCTGAAGCTAAAGACAAAATCAGCGCTTATCAAAAACTTTCTTCCGCCGACACAATGCAGTATTTGAAAGAGATAAAGGAAGATTTGATTGAAGATTACGGAAAATTGCCGGATGAAGTTTACAATTTGTTTAAGATTATTGAACTTAAGATTTTTTCGAAGAAGGCCGGTTTGTTGAATGTGAAAGCCGAATCCGTGCCTATGAGCAAGGATAAAGAGATTGTTCTTTTTATGTCAAAGAAAGTGAAGCCCGCGAATATAATAAGCTTGTTAGAGCATAATCCAAGATGGGTGATAAGCGGAACCAGACTCCGAATTAACATGAAAGATTTGGGCGACGCTTGGTTTGAAGAATTGGCCGCAAGCGTTAAGGCGCTTTCGCAGGCGGCGAAGCATGGGGCGAGATAGGCGAGGAGGAAGCGACGAAGTTGACACGGCAAGACGCGTTTTTCAGGGGTTCCTTTTGTTTGTCGTCGAGCGATTTCTGATAAAATAGACAACAACCTCTTTCAGCAAAGGGAGCAGTGAAATAATAATAATCGCAACAACCAATAGTCCGAAGTTTGTTTTTACCCATGGAATATTGCCGAACAAAAATCCGCCAAAAACAAATAATCCGCACCACAATAAGGCTCCAATTACGTTGTATAACAGAAAAACTTTGTATGACATATTGCCGATTCCCGCGACGAATGGGGCAAATGTTCTAATTATGGGAATGAATCGCGCGAGGATAATGGTTTTTTTCCCATACCTTTCGTAAAACGTTTGCGCGCGCGCCAGGTGCTTTTTATTGAACAGAAAAGAAGACTCTTTTTTTAATACTTTCGGGCCGAGATATTTGCCTATGTGATAGTTGAGCGTGTCTCCGGCTGTCGCGGCAATGAAAATCACGATAAACAATATTTCAATGTTAAACAGTCCTGCCGCGGAAAGCGCTCCGGCGGCAAATAA
>JACROX010000098.1 GCA_016214225.1 Candidatus Peregrinibacteria bacterium
TGTGACTTAGCTCTTTTATTTTCCATGCCAAATATTTTTCCGTTAAGGCTCCCGCGGTAGGTGGGTTGCCTAGCTTTAGTCGTGACTCGCCATAGGCGGGGCACTCCTTGATGAATTTTTCGCTTGATTTCCCTATTAAAAAGTTTTGAATAATTTTTTTGATCTCTGTCAGGACTTGTTCGTTGATTTTTTGGCTTCTAATTGTCAAATTTATCTCTTCTTTATTCTTGATTTCTCTTTGTTTTTCTATTTCTCCTGAGGCATCTTTGAATAAAATTTTTGTTCCCTTGGAAATTTTCTTGAATTTTTTGAATCTTGCCATTGTGAGATTTGATTCTTCAACCCCGAGTATTTTTATTCGGTGTTTTTTTAGGAGTGATTGCCAAGATTTTCGGAGTAACGTTTCACTCTTCCAAACCCTTGTTATGTCTATTAGTTTTACGCCCTTTTTTATTATGCTTTTGGCTCCTTCCATGTAACGTGAATCGGTGAAAAGGTATAGAACTTCTGATAGTTTTTCAGAGGTTCTGCTGGATGTGTTTTTTGCGATCAACATAAATCCGGATGAGCCGCTGAAATTTGAAAGATATTTAATGTTTGATTTGTCCGTGATTAAAAAAGCGTCCGGTTTTTTGGTTTATACTTGTGGTTTCATGTATTTTTTAAGAAGTAGGTGATTATCTCTTCCGCTTCAATGATTTCTTTTGGAATATCTTTGAGTGTTCTTATAACTTCATGGCGTTGATAGCCAAGTTTCAGCAAAGCATCGACTGCCTCTCTATGTACTTCCGAGAGTGTTTTTTCAGTTCGGTCCAAGGAAATATTTTCCAAGTCTTCCGTTTCAAGTTTGTCTTTCAGCTCCAAAATAATTCTCTTTGCAGTTTTTTTGCCTATACCCGGTGTCTGACAAATAAAAGCTTCGTCTTCGTTTATTATCGCTTTCTTAATTTTGTCCGGAGGAAGACTTAAAATTTCCAATCCGGTTTTCGGGCCGATTCCGCTTATTCCGATGATTCGTTCAAAAAATTCAAGATCTTTATAATTTATGAATCCGTACAGATCGAAAATATCTTCTTTTATGTGGCTGTGTATGAATAATTTTATTTCCGTGTCCTCAAGAAGCTCTGCGGCAAGCGGTTTTGTGATATATACCAAATATCCGATATTGCCCGTGTCAATGACTATCGCGCGTCCGGTTTTTTTAACTATGTTCCCTTTTAGGTAAGCTATCATGTGGTTTGTTCATTAATTTTTGTAACGAGAACACGCTTTTTCCCGATACCCTCATTTTTGGTTTTTTGGTTTTGTCTTTTTGCGAGTATCTTTTTTCAACGACCTTTTCTATTTTTTCCCATTTGTTGTTGCGCATTTTTTCAAGAAATTTGTTTTGAATTTTTTGAAGTCGCCTTTTTTTATGTGTGTTCTTATTTCCGACATCAAGTTTAACAGAAAGTGTAAATTGTGAATAGTAATGAGTCGAAGTCCGAGAATTTCTTCTTCAAAAATTAAATGGCGAATGTAGCTTCTGCTATATGATTTGCACGCGAGGCATTTGCAATTTTTTTGGAGTGAATTTTTGTCGAATTTGAATTTTTTATTTCGAATACTGAATCTTCCCTCGTTTGTAAAAAACGATCCGTGTCTTGCCATGCGAGTGGGATGAACGCAATCGAACATGTCTATCCCGTGTTCGATTGCGTTAAATAAATCTTCCGGAGTGCCGACTCCCATGAGATATCGCGGTTTTTTTTCGCTGAGGCAGGGGATTACTGCTTCTATCATTTTGAGCATTTTTTCTTTGCTTTCGCCTACGGAAAGTCCGCCAATCGCGTTCCCTTCAAAATCAATATTGTCCATGAATTTTGCCGATTGTATTCTGAGATCTTTATACATCCCTCCCTGTACAATGCCGAAAAGCGCTTGTTTCGTCTTTTGTTTTTTTGAGAGTTTTTTATGTTCTTTCAGGCATTTTATCGCCCAGTCGTGAGTTCTTTGCATTGCTTCTTTGAAATATTTTTTTGAAGAGTTTGCCGGTGAACATTCGTCGAAGGCCATTATAATGTCAGCTCCGAGATCGTGTTCTATTTGAATCGCTTTTTGAGGAGTAAGGTAATGTGTTTTACCGTCGAGATGTGATTTGAAATGTACTCCTTCTTCCGTTATTTTTACCGAAGTTTTGAATTTTGTGTTCCCTTTTTCGAGCGCGAGTGAGAATACTTGAAATCCTCCGGAGTCCGTTAGAATCGGTTTTTTCCAATTCATCCATTTGTGCAATCCTCCAAATTTTTTTATTAATTTTTCGCCAGGGCGAAGATATAAATGATATGTGTTCGCGAGAATTATTTCCGAATTCAATTCTCCCAAATCTTCGGATGAAAGTGTTTTGACTGTCGCTTTTGTGCCGACCGGCATGAAAACCGGAGTAAAGATTTTTCCATGAGGTGTTTTAAAAATTCCGGTTCTGGCCTTGGAATTTTTGTCTTGATGCGTGATTTTGAATTCGAACATTTAGAAAAATTTGAAGACGAATAATTGTTCGAATTTTAACATGTTGAAATACCGGAGGGAAGTGTCTGTATTTATGCCAAGGAAACGTATAAGTTATTTTAATAACCAGTGACGATTCGGGATCACAAGATTTTTTCATGGAGAAAAATAATGGAGTAGAATGAGGTCAAATAAATAACCTCATAACAATGGAAAAATTTCTAGAAGTGTTTTTGCCTGAAGGGATACTGGAATGGTTTGAAATCAAGGAGATCGAGAA
>JACROX010000088.1 GCA_016214225.1 Candidatus Peregrinibacteria bacterium
CGCTTCAGCGGAAAGTTTCAATGCAAAATTAAAAGGATTTCGATCGTTGTTAAGAGGAGTCGGAAATATTAATTTCTTCCTTTTTCGTGTTGAAAAATTATTCGCCTAAATTTTTCTCCATGAAAAAATCGTATGATCCTGTGTTTCCTGTTATTTATTGCTTGACATAAACCGCCTATATTGCCCTGAGGATTGAAGTTTTGGCTTTTTTCGGGTACAATATCGAGATTTACTAAATAGAAACAAAAATAAAACGATGGAAAAATTGAGTACTAAAATTATATTTGTGATTTCTTTATTGGCGCTTACTTTTTCTGTTTTTTCTTTGTCAAAAGAGAATAATTACAGATCTTCCGCGAACGAAATTAAGCCTGATGATTATCAGGCTAACATTGTGTCGCAGAATTATATTGTTTCTCCCGATAAATCATCTCTTTCTCCTTCGGAACAAGTTATAAACAACAAAGGTGAAAAAGTTTTAATCAAAGTAAAATTGCTGGATGAAACTGGTAAATATGTTCCAAACCATAAAATAAGACTTATTTCGAGCTCCATTAAAGATAGCGCAAATAATATGCCAATAGCCATATCTGACTCAAACGGTGAAGCTGTATTTCAAGTTGAATCCGGAGACGTTGGAGTAAATACTTATGCCGGATATGACGTAACTTCGGATACTCTTTTAAATCAAAGAGCGAAAATCGCTTATTTTAATTCCAATTCTGAAATTTTTGAGAACAAAACTCCTTCAAATTATTCATATGCCGCTATCGGTAATTCTTCTTCAAATGTCGATCATCTGAAATTTGAAAATATTCCACCTATTATTAAGACGGGAGATTCAGTTACATTTACTTTAACGGCTTATGATTCAAAAGAACAATCTGTCCTTAATTATCTCGGTTTAGTTAAATTTTCTACGCAGTCCGCTCCGGGCGCCATCACTTTGCCGGGTGATTATGCTTTCACTTTGCAAGATCTTGGTTCTCATACTTTTAGTTTGGCATTGTCTTTCAAACAGGCTGGAATATATAAAATAAAAGCTCAGGATTCGATTACTTCGTCCGTATTTGCGGAATATACTTTTACCGTTATCGCAGGTTCCACTTCTCAGTCAAACACTCAATCAAATATTTCCATAAGCAGTCCGTTTGCAGGAACATATAGCAATAATGTTCAGGTAATAAGCGGTACCGCGCCGGCAGGATCCAAATTAAAAATATTTGATAATAATTTGGAATTGGCTTCCATTTCCGCCGATGTTTCCGGAAAATTTTCTTATACAACAACTCCTTTGGTTGAAAGAAACCATAAAATATCCGTATCTCAAGTTAATGATATTGGCACAATTATTTCTTCAAGTTTGGCAGTTGAAATTAATATAGCCACTTCCGCTCCCGAGGCCTCTCAAATTGTTCTTTCTCCCGAGGGGCCCGTTGCTCCTCAAACTTTGGTGAAAGCTAAATTGTATTCAAAAGAAAAACTTTCCAAGTCGACTTTGCTATTTCAAAATAACCTTTATCAGCTGGAAGATACCGCGCAAGGATTTTATGAAGGTGTATTTCCCGCTCCCGCAATAGTTGGGGAATATCCGTTGACTTTTGTTTTAGTTAATCAGCTTGGGATAGAATCTAAAATTGAAAATAAATCCGTTTTAAAGGTTGTTCTTGGTGGAGCGACAAGCGGTGAAGGAACTTCCGTTCAAGCGCTTGGGGATGTTACGGATCTTAAACTGAAAGCAGGCGATCACAAAATAACTTTAAACTGGAAAGGTCCAAGTTTACATACTAATCCTATAAAAAATTATCGTATTTATTATGGGATTTCTCCAAATAAATTAAGTGAAGTTGTAGATACTTTCACTAATGCTGAAACTTGGTATATTCCCAATCTTAAAAATGGAATTGAATATTTTTTCGCGATTGTCGCGGTTGATGAAAAAGGCAAAGTTAGCGCCAATTTCAGCAATATTGTTTCAGTTGTTCCAAATTCCTCCGTTGGCGTACCTCCGTCTCCAGCTGTGGCAAATGGCACGGCCGGCAGTGAGGCAATATCGGAAATGCAAAATGACTCTTCTAAGACTGGACCTGAAATTCTTTGGCTTGTAATTCCCGCTTTGGCTGGTGGAGTTTTTTATGGCCGTTTTGGCGTGAAAAAATAATGGAACATATTTTTAGATGTGATATAGTTGCCCCATTATGGATATATCACAAGTTAGTTATTTTTTCGCTCAGTTTGTCATTGTTCTAAGCAATCTTTTAACCTATGCAATCATAGGGCGCGTCATTATATCCTGGTTTTCTCCTTTAAACGGAGATAGACCGCAAGGAAGATTTTCCAAGATACTTTTTGACGTAACCGATCCTCTCTTGAATTTAATTAAAAAATTTCCTCATTCCATAGGGATGATTGATCTTTCTCCTATTATTGCTCTTCTTGCGATTGATCTTTTGACCAGACTTATTTTGTATATTGTATGAAAATTTTTAATACAAAATCCGGGGGGAAAGAGGAGTTTATTCCTTTGAAAAAAGGTGTCGTTAAGATGTATGTGTGCGGTCCGACCGTGTATGATTTAGGGCATCTTGGGCACGGAAGAAGTGCCGTTTGTTTTGACGTTATTCGAAAATACCTCTTATATAAGGGTTTTAAAGTTACTTTTGTTTCGAATTATACCGATATAGATGACAAAATGATAAATAGGGCGAATGAAGAAGGAATAACTGTGAAGGATTTGGCGGACAGGATTATTCCGGAATATGTGCGGGATTATGAGGCGCTTGGGATAATGGCGCCTGATATCGCGCCGAAGGCTACGGAAAATATTGCGGAGATGGTTGAGATTATCGAGAAGCTTCAAGAAAAAGGGCATACTTATGTTTTGGATGACGGGGTTTATTTTGACGTGAAATCTTTCCCTCATTATGGGAAATTTTCCCGTCAAAACTTGGAAGATTTGAAAATGGGCGCGCGTGTTGATGTCAACGAAAAGAAAAAGAATCCTTATGATTTTGCTCTTTGGAAGCTCAAAAAAGATGATTTTGAACCTTCTTGGAAGAGTCAGTGGGGAGAAGGCCGTCCCGGATGGCATATCGAGTGTAGCGCGATGAGTTTTCGATATTTGGGAGAAAAGTTTGATATTCATGGCGGGGGTCTGGATTTGGTTTTTCCTCATCATGAATGTGAGGTTGCTCAATCTTTGGCTGTATTCGGAGATAAGGCTTTCGCGAAATATTGGATGCATAACGGATTTATAAATATAGATAATGAAAAAATGAGCAAAAGTTTGGGTAATTTTTTCACGTTGCGTGATATTTTCGAGAAATATGATCCAAAAGTCGTGAGATTCATGTTTTTGCAAACTCATTATAGAAATCCAATAAATTTTTCTTTAGATTTATTGGAGCAAGCGAAAGCCGGGCTTCAAAGATTGCGTGATTTTGTTAGAACTCTACACGTCGGTTATGAGAAACTTCCCGACAATATCGATGATGTTAGAATCATAGTTAATGCCGAAGATTATGTGAAAACTTTTGAGCAATACATGGATAATGATTTTGATTTATCAGGAGCTTTGGGAGTTGTTTTTGATTTTGTGAAAACAATTAATGCTTTAAGATCTACGAAAAAGCTTACAAAGAACGCTATTGATGGAGTAGAAAAATTTCTAAAAAATGCAGATAAGGTTTTGAATGTGATTTTTGAGGAAGAAAAAAGTTTACATTCCGATACGGAAAAACTTATTGAAGAACGTGATTTCGCGAGAAAGAATAAAGACTTTAAAAAATCAGATGAAATAAGAGATAAGTTGCTTAAAAAAGGCGTTGTGCTTGAGGATACTCCGAACGGAACCATCTGGAAAAAACTTTAAAATAATTTGTGAATATCATATATATCTCCCGCGCCCATTGTTATTATGATCCCGTAGCGAGAGTGATTTTTTGAAATAAATTTTGCCGTGTTTTCGAGACCGTGTCCGTCTTTAGCTTTCGATCTTTTACTGTTTTTGTTTATTTCGTCGACGAGAGTTTTTACGCATATTTTTGTGATATCTTCAGCTTTGTCGCGTACCTTGTATATGTTTGGGATTATCACTTCGTCCACATTGTGAAAAGAATTTCCGAACCCTTTTAAGAGTTCGATGGTGCGGTTGTATTGATGCGGTTGAAAAACGCAAAGTATTTTTGCGTGCGGATTTTCTTCGCGGATTGCCTCAAGCGTCATTGTTATTTCAGTCGGATGATGAGCATAGTCGTCTATTATTTTTGTCTTTCCTATGCGCTTTTTCTCTTCGAGTCTGCGCCAGCTCCCTTTGAATGCGCTTATGGATTTTTCAATTTTTTCTTTTGGGATTTTTAGTAGGTCACCCACTATTGCCGCCATTGAAGCGTTTAATTTGTTGAAAGCGCCAACGACTTTTGGCTCTATTTTTATTCCCATTTTTTTTATACCGCTAAGTTTTATGACTTTGCTTTTCGTATTTTTTATTGCATCAACTGAATTTTTATCGTTGCCATTTATTATTATAATTCCGCCTTTTTTTACTTTTTTGGACATTTCGGTAAACGCTTTTTTGTAGTCATTCAAGCCTTTGTAATAATCCAAATGGTCGGCTTCTATATTTGTAATAACCAAAATATCCGGATTGATATTCAAAAATGATCTTTTGTATTCACATGCTTCCACAACGAGATATTTTGACTTCCCCACTCTGAAATTTTGATTTCCGAATTCTTTTATTTTTGTCCCTATTATGACTGTCGGATCAAGTCCCGCATTCTTTAATAGAAGCGCCGTTATGGCTGTGGTTGTTGATTTACCGTGCGCTCCTGAAATCGCTATGGTAAAATATTCTTTTGAAAGTTCCCCAAGCGCTTCCGGATAAGATAGCATTTTAATTTTTAATTCTTCCGCTCTTTTAAGTTCCGGATTTGATTTTGGAATTGCCGGTGAATAGATTAAAAGTTCGTGTTTTTTGGATACGTTTGAAGATTTATGACCTATTTCCACTTTAATTCCCGAGTGTTTTAGGCTTTTTGTTATTTCCGAAGAAGACATGTCGGAACCTGAAATGATTCTCCCCTGATGACGCAATATTTGAGCCAGGCCGGAAGTTCCTATACCTCCTATTCCTACAAAATGTATATATTTTTTATCTAATAATGACATTCATATCAAAGTTACTTTTGTTTCAGTTTATCAAATTGCCTACAAAAATAAACTGTGATAGATTTGTTCTACCCTAAAAGTTGTTTATGTCATCCCGTTTTTCCAATACATCAAGTCTTACAAAAGTAATAATCATTGTTGAGTTTTTGCTTGTGGCTTATTTGATTTATTCTTTAACCAAGAATGTTTATAACAGCTATAAAATTGATCAATATATTGAATTGTTTAAGGATGAAAATGCAAAAATTGATCATGAAAACAAACAAAAAACAAATGACTATTTATATTTCACTTCGGAAGAATATATAGATAAAATCGCGAAGCAAAATCTGGGGCTTATTAATCCCGGAGAAGAAGTTATTATCCTTTCTCAGGATGCTTTGGATGAAATTGCAAAAGGCGATGTTGATGCCGAGAATATAGCAAAATATTCAGGATTGCCTGTAAGAAAACAGTGGTGGAAATTTTTCTTTGGTAAATAGTGGAAAGCTTGCTACTGTTTGACTTTGGATCACAAGATTTTTTCATGGAGAAAAATAATGGAGTAGAATGAGGTCAAATAAATAACCTCATAACAATGGAAAAATTTCTAGAAGTGTTTTTGCCTGAAGGGATACTGGAATGGTTTGAAATCAAGGAGATCGAGAA
>JACROX010000090.1 GCA_016214225.1 Candidatus Peregrinibacteria bacterium
GGAAAATCTTCGTTGGGTACTTTTGGAATCTTGCAATTGTTGTTATAGTCATTTTGGTGGAGGTTATTGATGTACTTGCCTGTTTTCAGTATACCTCCACTGTCTTCTGGATAATTACCAGCGAATTTTTATTGGAAAAATTCTAAAGATTGATGTAAACTACAACCACTTAACCCTCATTCAAAATGTTCAAAACACTAAAATCAATTCTGGCCGGAATAGTTGCCGGCACGGCGGTTGGAATTCTTTTTGCCCCTAAAAAAGGCAAAGATCTAAGGAAAAACCTAAAAGCGGAAATCAATAAAGGAGGGACGGGACTTTCGACGGTTAAAGAAACTTTTACGGAGATGGGAAAAGATATAGGGGGAACATGCAAAGAATGTTACGACGATGTAAGCAAAACGGAAGAATTTAAAAAGGGAAAAGAAAAATTTAAACAGTACGCGAACACGGCAAAAAAAGAATTGGGGAAAGTGATTAAAAAAAATGTTTCAAAAAAGACGCTTAATAAAGCCAAAAAAACACTCGAAGAAGTAAAAAGAAAATTGAAATAATAAGCAATCCGAAGGATTGCTAGCTAGTAGCGTGAGCGAAGCGAACTCCCAAGCACATTGCGGTGGCAGTGTGCTAGCCAACAGCGTGAGCGAAGCGAACTCCACACATGGATAATTTCCAGAGGCCTCTATTCCCTTATTGCCTTCATCATTTCAATTCTCTTTTCAATCAATTCATTTGTCCCTATATCTCTTCTGAAAAATACGGGACCTTTAACGGCCTCTACGGCTTGTTGCGCGATTTTTTCCGCGTCTTCCAGTTCGTCCGAAATACCGACAACCGCTACAGCCCTTGATCCTGCCAAATAAAGTCCATCCTCTTTTTCATCAACGGATGCAAAATAAACTTTCACGCCATCAGGCATTTTCCCGATATCAATTTTTTCCCCTTTTACGGGAGTATCCGGATATCCGTTCGGTACAACATATTTGCATACGGTAGCCTTATTTTCGAATTCGATTTTCATTTCATTTAATTTTCTTTCAATGATGGCTTCGCATATTTCCGCAAAATCGGTTTTCATTATCGGAAGTACGTTCATAACTTCCGGATCGCCGAATCTGGCGTTATATTCGATAAGTCTTATTCCATCTTTTACGGCGATAAATCCGCCATACATTACCCCTTTAAAATAAGTTCCGGTTTCCTGAAACAAAGCATTGGCTACTTTTTGAGTTATATTCGCGGCTTCTTCAATATCGGAAGAATTCAAAAACGGAAGCAGATGATTACCGCATGAATAAGACCCCATGCCTCCCGTATTAGGGCCTTTATCTCCTTCGAAAGCGCGTTTATGATCCTGTACCGCGGGCATTTGAACGGTATCGATTCCATCGCAAAAACTCATTAAACTGAATTCTTGTCCGATAAGTTTTTCTTCAACAACGACTCTGCCGCCTTCGGAAAGACACTCTTTCGCGTAAGAAAATCCTTCTTTAACGCTTTGTAAATGATCACCGGAAACTTTAACCCCTTTCCCTCCTTTCAATCCGTCCGCTTTTATTACAAAATTTCCATCCAATTTTTTCAAAAAATCTTCAATCCCGTCCTCGGAAAAAAACACTTTAAATAGCGGATTCCCTTTTATCCCATATTTTTGGAGCAAATCGCGAGTGAATGATTTTGATGATTCCAAACGTCCAACTGTTTTCAAAGGGGACGCGCTCCTTATTTCCAACTCAAGAAGCATGTCGGCAATCCCATGAGCGATAGGAGCTTCGGGACCCAGAATGGCAAAATCAGGTTTTATTTTTAGAGCAAATTCTCTTATGGCATTTTTATCTGAAACTTCAGCCATTAAATAACCTTCGGAAAGTTTATATAGTCCGGGATTTTTTGTTTTTCCGACAACAAAAAGTTCAACTCCGGAATTTTTTTTCAAACTTTCGGCTATAACATGCTCTCGGGCGCCATTGCCTATAAGAAGTATTTTTTTCATGAGGCGAAATTACACAAGATTTAATTGATCATCGGATCCGTCATCATCCGATTCATCTTCAATTTTCCCGCACGCTTGCTCGAATAGTCTTGATTCAGCCTGTTTTTTTAAAACCTTTTCGTCAATATCTCCCGTCTTATATTTTTTATCAACGCATGCCATGCAAAAATCTTTCAATAAGGCTTCCGCCACAGGCGGATTGCCTGCTTCTTGCCGTGAGCGAGCAGAGCGAGCGAACTCCTTTGAATTCCCTTCTTTGCACGCGTCAAATACATCCTTCACTTCAGAATAAAACATTTTATCCGCCCCCAAAATTTTACAGACTTCATCTATGGAATGATCGGAAGCAATAAGCTCTTCTTTGGTGGGGATATCAATGCCATACAAACAAGGACTTATCACGGGCGCGTAATAAGACGCGAAATAAACTTTTTTAGCGCCGGCATTCCTAACCATTTGAATAATTTGTCGCGAAGTGTTTCCTCTGACGATACTGTCATCAACAAGCAAAACTTTTTTGCCTTTAATCAAAAGAAACATTGCGTTAAGTTTATACCTTATGGATTTTTTTCTGATTTTTTGCCCGGGCATAATGAAAGTTCTTCCGATATATCTGTTTTTTACAAGACCTTCTCTATATTTAATTTCAAGAGCTTCAGCCAAGGCCAGCTCGGCCGTCCTTGAAGAATCGGGAACCGGCACAACCACATCTATTGACAGCCTAGCCATTTTTATTTTTTTTGCCAATTTCTGCCACATTCTCATTCTCGAGTTATAAACTGAAATATTATTCATCATTGAATCGGGTCTCGCGAAATAAACATATTCAAAAATGCACGGAATCTCATTTTTCTTCATTACATTTTTTCTGAAAACTTTTCTCGTTTTTTCATCTATAAAAATAACTTCGCCGGGACCGACATCGCCAATCAATTCAAATCCCAAAATATCCAAAGTTACCGATTCGGAGGCGAAAATATAATCCGTAGTAAGTCCGTTTTCACGCTTTCCAAAGACAAGAGGACGTATTCCATGAGGATCCCTGAAGGCCACCATCCCGGTGCGCGCTATATATGTAATTACACTGTAGGCGCCATGTGATCTTTTATAAACGCTTTCAACCGCTTTCCAAATATTTTGAGGTGCTATCTTCTTTGCGTTTTGATTGCTTAGAGATTTTGTAAGCATATTTAATATAACTTCTCCGTCGCTGTCCGAGTTGACCATTCTATGATCTTTTTCGAAAAGTTCTTTTTTTAATTCATGAGAATTAAACAAATTTCCATTGTGAACAAACATAACTCCGAAAGGAGAAGGTCCCAAAAACGGCTGTACTTCATCCAAATCTCCGGTGCCGATTGTCGCGTATCTTGTGTGTCCAAGACCGACATATCCGGAAAGATTTTTCATGTGACGCGTATGAAAAACCTCATTTACCAATCCGTAATCTTTTCTTGTGTGAAA
>JACROX010000091.1 GCA_016214225.1 Candidatus Peregrinibacteria bacterium
GGTTAAAGATATAGAATCTCTTTTATTCTATATCCCCACATGTCAAGGTGTACCTGAGATTCGTGAAACTACGTATTAAAAAGAGGCTGATTTTGTTTATATTTCAGCCTCTTTTTCTAACTTGATTGATTCTCGTCTTATTTTGTCACAAGATTTTTAAGATCTTCCGTGTTTAGCGTTTGCAATTGGAATGCTTTTGAAGCTTTGAAGAACATCTTTGCCGCTTCAGCGCGGTTTAGCGTGTCGTTGGGTCTTACAGTGGATTTGCCTTTGTCTCCGCTGATTATTCCATAATCTTTCAACGTTTCCACAAAATTGAAGAATTTATCCGATACGCTTAAGTCGCTGAAACTAGCCGTTGAATGATTTTGAGGTCCACCAAGGGCAATTTCAATGATCAGTCTGGACATTTCACCTCTTGTAATGAAGTGGTCGGGATCAAGCAATGTAATTCCTCCCGATTTTTCCGCCTCCGCGTAGTATCCTTTTGCCCAATGATTTTTCGCGCCTGGGTAAGAAGGTTCGTTTGAAGACTGACCTTTGCCCAATACTTCGAGACCGATTTTTAACGCTTCCGCGTATGATAATCTATCTTCTCCCGCGTATCTGCCATCTTTTCCTTTCAAGAAGTTTCTCATACCTTCCACGGCTTCGTTGTACCAAGCATTGTCATCCACGTCTTTAAAGCTTATAACTCCATCTTTAGCTTTCGCTTCTCTGGATGAATCTTTCCATTCGTTAAACTGGCCTTTTAACTCAGCCAAAGTCATTGATTTATTAAGAACTTTTCCCAGTGCGGATATAAGTTCGTCTTGAGCTGTCCCGTAATAGTTATAGTCAAGAATATCTTCTTTAGAGTTTAATATATCGGGGTTTGTCTGATATATCTCATTGTAAAGGTCTCTGATTTTTGATTTCGCGTCAAGAAAGCCGCTTTGAAATTCTTTAGGCATTCTATCCAAGACTCTTAAAACCGATTTAACGACAGCTTCATCTTTCAATAGGTCTTGCATAAGAGAAGGATCTGAATTAAGGATGCTCTTGAGGATTTCGGTCTTTTTTTCACGACTCATGTCTTTAGTGTAATTTTCTATTTTCGCGTCGGATCCTTTGTCATATCCCCTATCTTCGAAATCCGAATTTGGCTGACCCAAAACAGTTTCAGCTCTTTGGCCCAATTCTTGCAATTTGTCGCCCACCGACATCATACATTCCTCGTCTTCGTCTTTTTGGCATTTCTTACCCTCTTCAACGAGAGATTTTGCTGTCGCGATTATTTCATCAGCTTTTATTTTAAGTTCTTTTGAGAGATTTTTATATTCAGGACTGTTTTGGAATTTCGCAATCTCTTTTTCCACGTCCGCTAATATTCGTCCGGACATGTTTTGATCTTGGTTTTTTTGAAGTTTAGGCCAGAAATTATCCATTTCTTCTCTCAAATTATCCATTTCTTCTCTTATGCTGTTTATGGAATCCCAATCTTCAGGGTCGCTTGATTGCCCCATGGATTTCATTGCTTCAAGCATTTTTTTTTGAAGTTCAATTACTTTATCCATTCGCTCCATCTGTTTGTCTATTTCGTCCGCTAACTCCGGATTATCTTTTTTGGTTTTTTCCAGAAATTTTTTGTCTTTGTCTGAATGTTTTTTCTGATTATCGAGGTCTTTTTGCATTCTTTCTATGTCT
Source organism: Candidatus Peregrinibacteria bacterium (assembly GCA_016214225.1). Taxonomy (GTDB): domain Bacteria; phylum Patescibacteriota; class Gracilibacteria; order UBA1369; family LOWO2-01-FULL-3; genus JACROX01. Next base: position 1,687 of record JACROX010000091.1, read on the forward strand.
TTACTCATACGCAAATTTTGAACCTTCCGTTGAATCTCCTGAATTTTTTCTCTTATTGAATCAACTTCATCCTGTGATTTAGCGTTGTTTAAGTCCTCTTTTAGTTTTGTAAGCTCATCTACGAGGGACTGATCTTTTTTACTCTCTTTGATTAATCTTTCGATATCTTTGAGATCCTGTTTTAAAGATTTTTCTCTGCATTTTGAATCTTCGAAACAGTTGTTTGGGCCTTGATGATCCCCGTTATTTTGTCCCATATTGTCGTTATTGTCATTCATTTTCATGGTGTCCGTATCCTCCATTTTTTTATTGCCTTTGTCGTCAAATTTGTCGTCTTTTCCCGTCTTAAAATCCTTTTCCATCTTGAAATTTTTTTCATTTTTGAAGTTTTTTTCCATCTTATTACCTTTGTCCATGCTGTCATCTTTGTTATCAAAAAACTTTTTATCTTGATGATCTTTATCGTCTTTATTCACCGGGTCATCTTTCTTCATCTTGTCACCTTTATTGTCTTTTTGATCATGATTTTCGTTTTGATTATCCTCGAAAACACAGCTTTGGCTTTCCTCAATCCAAAATTCTCCATCCTTACAATCATGTTTTACAGTATTTTTTCCCGTATCATCGCTTAAAAGGGCGGCCAGCTTTAAGCTTTGGCTACCTGTGCTTACACCTAAAACAAGCAACGCTGAAATAATCGTTGCTAACGTGATCGCGGTACGCAAACTTACTTTGTTTTTCATTTTTGTTTTTGTTAAATGATATTGCGTTTGCTATATTCTACAATATTTCTGTATTTATGTCAAACTAGATAATTCTTAAAAATTTATGTATTTTGTTTCGCATGAATGAACTTACATGGGTGGAAGTTTCGAAGGGGGCTATCCGAAATAATATCAGGTGTTTTCGAGAAATTATTGGGAAGGGTAAGATTCTTTGTCCTTGCGTGAAGGCAAACGCTTATGGGCATGGGCTTGTCGAAACCGCCGAGGTTTTTCTTGACTCGGGAGCGGATTGGCTTGCCGTGAACGCGATATATGAGGCTCGCTCTCTGCGTAAAAATGGTGTTGATGCGCCAATTTATGTTTTAGGATATGTGCCTTTGGATAGTCTCGAAGAGGCTTTAAGGCTGGATTGCAGGCTTGTTGTATATAATAAGGAGACTGTTGAAAAATTGGGAGTTATCGCGGAGAAATTGGGAAAAATCGCTAAAGTTCATTTAAAAGCTGAAACAGGGAATAACAGGCAAGGACTCGCGGAAGAAAATTTGCTTGAGTTGGCTAAATTTATTAAAACTTTTAAAAACATTGAAATAGAGGGTTTATCCACTCATTTCGCGAATATCGAAGATATGACAGATCATTCTTACGCTGAAGTTCAACTGGCAAAATTTGTTTCAGCGATAAACTTATTGGAAGAAAACGGCATCAATATACCGATAAAACATTGCGCGAATTCCGCCGCGATTCTTCTTTTCCCTGAAACTCATTTCCAAATGGTAAGACCGGGGATTGCGGCTTATGGCATGTGGCCGTCAAATGAGACGTATTTGTCTTATGCAAGAAAAAAATCCCTCAAGGAGAATTTGTCGGATATGGATGCACTTATAAGACCACTCACGACACCACTCTCGCCATTTTGCCTGTCGGATATTATGACGGATATGACAGAGGGCTAAAAGACGCCTATGTGCTTATTCATGGGAAAAGAGCTTATGTCAGAGGTCGAATATGCATGAATATTATTATGGTTGACGTAACCGATATTCCCGAAGCGAAAATTGAGGATGATGTTACATTGCTTGGAAAAGATGGTGATGAAAATATTTCCGCCGAACTTTTTGCAAAATGGGCCGGAACGATAAACTACGAAGCGACGACGAGAATTAATGACAGAATTCCTAGGATTTATGTATAATATTCGCGTATAAAAAATAAATTATGCCTAAAAAAATAAAGATATGTGTGATTTTTGGCGGCAGAAGCGGAGAACATGAAGTTTCTTTGGTTTCCGCGAGTTCTATAATCGCGGCGCTTGCGGCGGATGGTCGTAAAATAATTGAAATAGGTATTACCAGAAGTGGGCAGTGGTATACGGGCGAAAACTGCCTTGAGGCTTTTAAAAAGCAGAAGATAGATTCGCTTGAACGAGTAAGTTTGAGTACAAATCCTGAAAACCCTGGAATTTTTATCGAGGATGAGGAGTTCGCTCGCTCTGCTCGCTCACACTACTTGTCTAGCAACCCTTCGGGTCGCTTGGGAAAATTTATTCAAATTGATTTTGCTTTTCCCGTTTTGCATGGCCCGTTCGGTGAAGACGGCACAATTCAGGGACTTTTTGAAATTCTGCAAATTCCTTACGCCGGATCAGGAGTTTTGGCTTCTTCAACGGCCATGGATAAAATCCAGACAAAAGCTTTGCTGAAAGCCAATGGCATTCCAGTTGTTCCTTCAATAGGCATAAACAGATTGGCATGGGGGAAAGAGAAAAAACCGATTTTGTCTGATATAAAAGAAAATATCGGATTTCCCTGTTTTGTAAAACCGTCGAATATGGGATCTTCGGTTGGCATTTCCAAGGTTAAAAAATTCGAGGATTTGGAGTCCGCAGTAAATTTGGCGTGTGAGTTTGACAGCAGAATTCTTATTGAAAAAGCCATAAACGCGAGAGAAATAGAATGCGCCGTATTGGGAAATGATGACTTAATAGCCGCTCCTGTCGGAGAAGTAATTGTCGGAGGCGAATTTTATGATTTTTACGATAAATATGTAAACGGCGTTTCGACGACTGAGGTTCCCGCAAATATAGACAAAGATGTGTCTGATAAAATCAGAAACATGTCCATGAAGGCATATAAGATTTTAGACTGCAGCGGACTTTCCAGAGTGGACTTCCTTTTGGATCGCGTTACCGGTGAAATTTATTTGAATGAAATAAATACGATGCCGGGATTTACAAGTATAAGCATGTATCCAAAGATGATGAAAGAGGCAGGTATCGGCTACGAGGAACTGGTTGATCGACTTGTTGAACTTGGAATCGAGAGATTCAAAGAAAGACGGAAAAACAAAGTTGGGTTTGATAGCGGAAGCGATTGGTATTTGAAAAATTAGGCGAATCCTTGATTTAGGGAAAAAATTGCCGTATATTTGCTGGGCTTTTTACTTTAAAGTTCTCTCTTCATGATGAGATTTTTCCGCGGCATTAAAAAAAAGTCCAACGATAACTACTTTCTGGCTTTGGATATAGGCACGGATGTCGTGAAAGCTCTTGTTTGCGAGGCGTGCGGCAGTAAGGCCAGAGTGCTTGGGGTCGGAAGGAAACAACAAAAACTCGGAGACATGCAAAGCGGTGTCGTTACGGATATTGCTTCCGTGATCGCGAATTGCCATGCGGCAATTAGAGAAGCTGAAAATATGGCAGGCGCCACGACCAACAGGGTTATCATTGGGATATCCGGAGAATTGGTAAAAGGAGCCACAAACACAACAACTTATATTCGCAGAGACGCGAACAGTAAAATAGATTTATCCGAATTAAAAAATATCGTGCATAAAATCCAATGGAGGGCTTTTGACGTTGTCAGAAGCCAATTATCTGAAGAGACCGGATACAGCGAAATAGACGTAAAACTTGTAAACGCGGCCATTGTGGATGTAAGAATTGATGGATATAGGGTTACAAACCCTATCGGATTTCAGGGCAAAGAAGTAACTTTGAGCATTTTTAACGCTTTTGCTCCCCTTGTTCATTACGGCGCTCTTCAGACAATCGCCGCAGAAATAGATAAAGAGCTTATTTCAATCGCCGCGGAACCATACGCTTTAACTCGATGTTTGGGTTATGAAGAAAGCGGACAGTTCAGCGCTATTTTTCTTGATATAGGAGGAGGAACGACTGATGTCGCTGTTGTAAGAAATGGCGCCTTGGAAGGGACAAAAATGTTCACACTTGGGGGACGAACTTTTACCAAAAGACTGACTCAAAGTTTAAATATTTCATTCAAAGAAGCTGAGGAAATAAAACTCGCGTACAGCAGTGATAATTTAGAAAGACAATCAAATAAAATCGTACGGGAAGCAATGAAAATCGACTCCGAGGTATGGCTTTCCGGCGTCGTTTTGACTCTTGAAGATTTTGATAATATAGACAGCTTTCCTTCAAAAATTCTGCTTTCAGGAGGAGGCGCTCATCTGCCTGAAATAAAAGAGGCATTGGAAAGCCGCGAATGGTTTAAATCAATGAGATTCAGCAGAAAGCCTCAAGTGAGTTTCGCGTCTCCAAAAATGGTTACGAATTTGATGGATGAAACAAGACTTTTGAAAGACCATCAAGATATTGTGCCTATGGCCCTCGCGAATTTAGCTATCGAATTTATAAATGAAGAACAGGTTTTGTCCAAATTGTTGAAGAAAGTTGTGCGGCTCATGCAAATATAATTTTGGAATCCATGTCTTCTAATTCCCCCTCATGCCTAACAAAAACGATCCGAAAAAAAAAGTTATTTACGCTGAAATCGATGATGAGATAACTGCCGTTTATGACAAAATCGTTCCATTAAACGCAAAAGATATATATGTGGTCATTCCTCACAGAGCCATACTTTTTCAAAGCGCGGTGAATTTAAAAATACTAAAGCGAAAAGCTGACGACATAGGTAAAAAAGTTTTCATAATAACCAATGACAAAAATGGCATTCACATGGCTAAGCAAGCAGGGATTCCCGTATACAACAAAGAAAATGAACCGAATGGAATTTCTCTTTTTTCAACCGATACGGACGATGAAAAACTTAAAATTACTCCCCTAAAAGCAAGCGTAAATTCCGCCACGGATGATACTCCGACTCGTCTTAAAGAAAAAAAACTTTCAATAAGCGAGATACTCAAAAAGACTAAAGGCAATAAGCTGATTAATATTTCGAAAATAGATCAGAAACAGCCTAAAACGGAAAAATCAAAATCAAGATTTGTTATTGTCGCTCCGAATCGCCATGCTTTAATCGGGCTAACGGTTTTAAGTATTTTTATTTTGCTTGTTGTTGTTTATATAGCTTTGCCGGGAGCTACGGTATATCTGACGCCTTCCGCCACCGTTTTGGAAAAATCCGTAAATATAGTTTTGGCGGATTCACAAAAAAATCATTCGGAGCTGGATACAAGACCTATTCATGTGATCGCAAGTTATCCTCTTTCCACAACCGTAAATAAAACCATTACTCATTTTGGCACGGGGAAGAAATTTTCGGAGAAAGGCGTGAATGCGGGTGGCAAAATTACAATTATAAATACAACTTCGGAGACTCGTACATTTGTTGAGAAAACGAGATTTCAAACAAATGAGGGCATTGTGTTTAGAATTATATCAGGAGTTAACGTGCCGGCGGCCGGAGCCAAAGGTCCGGGGAAAATTGAAGTTCCCGTTATTGCCGATAGCGTGGACGCATATGGAGCCGTTGTCGGGGAACGCGGCAATATCGCTCCAACCAAATTTTTCCTTCCCGGACTCAAAGAAGACAGCAGATCAAAAATTTACGGTGAAAGCTATGCTCCAATGACGGGAGGAGTAACGGATTTCACGCTATTCATTACCGCTGAAGATATTGATGCGGCAAAATCCAGACTGAAGGATGAAATTTTAAAAGATGCTTTTGTCCAGCTTGAAACCGCCATGAAAGAAAAAGTTAAATTGACAGGCGGCGATTATAAAAATTATTCAATACTGAAAGGTGAAGGCGCGGTTAAAATCGGTGAAATTAAAATGAATGTGCCAACCAATTTGATCGGGCAGTCTTTAAGCCAATTTACTATAAGCGGATCGGTGGATGTTTCAGGCGTTTATTACAGTACTGGCGAAATGATGGATATTTTGAAAAAAGAACTTTTGATGAAAAAAAGTCCGCAAAAAAAACTTCTGCAAATAAATGAGAATTCAATATCTTATAGGATTTTTGAATGGGACAGCGGAAACGGGAAAATAAAACTCACTGCAAACATGAAAGGCATTGAGGAATTTGAAATCAATCCCGATGAAGAAAACGGGAAAAAGCTTTTGGAGAAAATCAAGGAACATATCGCCGGTAAAAATACGGATGAAGCAAAAACATATATTCAAAATCTTCCGGAAATAAATAAAGTTGAGATAGAGAGCTGGCCTGCGTGGTCGCCCGCGATTCCTTCATTGACCGAGAACATAGATTTTAAAATAAAGGATGCGATTTAAGAAACAGGAGCTTCTTTTATTTATGCGTGTACGGCTCGCTTTCATTTTGCTGTAATTCAAGAACATCTCAAGCTCCCCTCGATCGTCGCCAGCCGGATTTTCAGTTACTTAAAATACTGCGGCTGGCTCCTTACGCCACGCATAAATAAAAGCAGCTCCTGTTTCTTGCGATTTAGTTATTGCTTGCGACAAACTATTCATGCTAAAATTATCGAAGATAAATCTTCATTCCTTATCTTATGAAAATTAGAAATTTTAAACCTTGGATTGTTCCTTCCGTTATCGCCGTTTTGAGCGGTGTACTTTTTTTGGGCGTAAATACTACAATCGGCGCGCCGACTTATTCCCCTCCGGGAAGCGCCGTGAGTCCGACTTTTAACGGAATAAATTTGACGGGGCCCATAGCAAATCCCAGCGGGAGCGTTATTGCTATAAATAGCGCTATTGATGTTAACGGAAGCGGTGTTGCAGGTAGCGGTAACGTTACAATTAAAGCCGGGAATCTTGATGTTTGGGGGAATATAGTAAATACTAAAAAGAATCTTATTTCCATTAATGGTCAGTTGATTTTGCAGGATCCTCCAGGTTTCAATCCCAAAGATCCTCTGGCAAGTAGTTTTTCCGCTACAATTGCAAGTTTTCAAATCGTTAAAAATCCGGCTTCTTTTAACGGTGTCCCCGCGCCTCTTCAGGTTGATGATGATTTGAACGTTATAGGGAACGCAAGTGTTGTAAAAGATTTGTCTGTAACCGGGAATACGGTTTCCACAGGATCTATTATTGCGGGTGGAGGCCTTGGTTCCACAAGTGGGCTTACCATTGCCGGAACCGGAGTTTTTTATGGAGATGTTGTCTTTGGAAAAACTATTTCCGGCGCGATTCCGTCCGGAGGCACACAGCCTCTTTTAAACGTTAATGGTGATTTGAAAGTGTGGAATAAGGTTACCGCCAAAGCATTCGGAACTTATAATCTTTATTGGGGTAGTGGTACGAATGTTGCCGCCGGCGCTCCTGGAACTATGAGTTCCACTTGTCCTTCCGGACAAGTATTGGTTGGTTGTACTTTTACAGCTGATAGAATGCTTGTTACAAGGCTTGATAGAGATGCTTCTTTTTGTTATGTCGACGCGACAAACAATACCGCGTTCGCTCAGTGGCTTAATGTCAAATCTACTTGTCTTGATCCTACAAAATAAATTAAGGAACCTCCGAAAAACGCGTATTGCTGTGTCAACTTCGTCGCTTCCTCTTCGCCGTACAAGCTCGTACGGCTCGTTCGCAAGATCCTCGTTGTAACCGTTGCAAAACGGGCGGATTTGGTCTAGAAGAGAAGCGGCTTAAAGCCCTGTTTTCGTAAAAGTCTTGTGCAG
>JACROX010000089.1 GCA_016214225.1 Candidatus Peregrinibacteria bacterium
AGCTTACGAACGAGCCGCGCAGCGAGGCGAACAATCTGGCTCCGCCAGTTGTGAGACGAAGCGAGCTTACAAATAAGGAGCTTGTACGGCGAGGAGGAAGCGACGAAGTTGACACAGCAAGACGCGTTTTTCAGAGATTCCCTAAAATTGACTTCGCGGTCGGAGGACAAGCGGTTATTGAGGGCGTGATGATGAGATCTCCGGGACATATAACAACCGCCGTAAGAAAAACGGATGGAACAATCAAGGTTGATAAAAAAAAGTATGAGCCACTTATAAAAAGATACAATTTTTTAAATATTCCAATAGTCAGGGGAATAATCAATTTGTTTGAAATGATGGTTATAGGGACGAAAGCAATTAATTTTTCCGCGAATGAGTTTATGGCAAGCAATCCGGAGGATTGCATACCAAGTAATGTGAGCGAGCATAGCGAGCGAACTCCCAAGAATACCGAAGGTGTTCTAGCCAGTAGCGTGAGCGAGCATAGCGAGCGAACTCCGATTACTAAAAAACTTTTTGAATATTTCATGTTCGCGCTTTCTTTAATCTTCGCGCTTGCCTTCAGCATTTTGCTTTTCAAATTTATTCCGCTTTGGATTACAACTTATATCGATTCACACGTTACTTACGTGCACGAAAATTATTTTATTTTCAATTTGATTGACGGTTTGCTAAAGGCGCTGGTATTTCTCGCGTATATTTATATACTCACGCTTTTGCCAAGCTTTAAGCGGATTTTTGAATATCACGGAGCGGAACATAAATCCATTTTTACTTATGAGAACAATCTTGCTTTGGAAGTTGAAAACGCAAAAAAACAAATTAGATTTCATCCGCGTTGCGGAACAAGCTTTATTTTAATTGTTTTTATGATAAGTATTTTGGCTTACATGTTTTTACCTAAACAGGATTCATTTGCGCAGAATCTTGGGCTGAGAATTTTAGCTCTTCCGGTTATCGCCGGAATTTCATATGAATTATTAAGGCTCACCGCGAAACACATGCAGAGCGTATTCTTCAAGCCGTTCATATTGCCGGGACTCGCGTTTCAAAGACTTACAACAAAAGAACCGGACGACAGCCAGCTCGAAGTGGGTCTTTCTTCACTGAAAGAGGCGTTGGTTTTGGAAGGAAGGCGACCCGAAGGGTTGCCCTAGCCAATAGCGTGAGCGAAGCGAACTCCATAGATGGTAATTTCTCAAAGACTCTTTAAATCGATACCAATCCCCGGTCCCATTGTAGAAGAAATAGAAATAGTGTTTAAATAAGTGCCTTTGATTGAACTTGGTTTTACTTCCGTTACGGCCTTAATTACCGCTTTCAAGTTTTCTTTCAATTTATCTTCATCAAAAGAAACTTTTCCGAATATACTATGCAAATTCGCTTCTTTATCCAAACGAAGCTCAATCTTTCCTTGTTGCAATTCGTTGATTGTTTTTGTAACTTCAACCGTTACGGTCCCGCTTTTAGGGTTTGGCATAAGTCTTTTTTGTCCCAAAACTTTTGCGACTTTCGCAAGATCCTTCATTTGATCCGGAGTAGCTATTGCCACATCAAAATCCAACCATCCTTTTTCGATTTTTTCTATCAACTCACTAGTCCCGGCCTCTACTGCTCCGGCGGCCTTGGCCTCTTTTATTTTTTCTTCGCCGACAAAAGCGACAACTCTGACTTTTTTACCTGTTCCATGTGGAACAACCACGGTTGTTCTGACATTTTGATCGGCCTGTTTTGGATCGACTCCAAGTTTAAAATGCACTTCACAGGTGGAATCAAATTTAGTCGTGGAAGTTTTTTTCAGCAGAGATATCGCTTCGTCCAATGTATAAAAAGGCTTATCTATAAGCTTTAAGGCCTCTCGATACTTTTTACCATGTTTTTTCATAATTGTTTTTGTTAAGTGGTGTTAGCGCCCGCTATAGGACAGGCTCCCACAAAATAATTTATCCTTCAACTTTTACTCCCATGCTTCTCGCGGTGCCGGCAATAATTTTAATGGCGGCATCAATATCGTTAGCGTTTAAATCAGCCATTTTTATTTTGGCGATTTCTTGCAATTGAGCTCTTGTTATTGTCCCAACTTTATCTTTATGAGGGACTCCGGAACCTTTCGGGATATTCAACGCTTTTTTTATTAAAATCGCGGCGGGAGGACTTTTCAGTATAAATGTAAAACTCCTGTCATCAAAAACCGTTAATTCAGCGGGAATAATGGTATCTCCCAATTCTTTGGTTTTAGCGTTAAATTGAGTGCAGAATTCCTGAATATTAACTCCGTGAGGACCTAAAGCGGTACCAACCGGAGGTGCCGGAGTGGCTTTCCCCGCGGGGATTTGCAACTTAACCATTGCTTTCACTTGCTTTGCCATAAGGCTTTTTTTTACTTAATTAAAAACGAAGCCATTCTACTGAAATAACAGCTGTTGTCAACATCAAGGAAAGGAGGCATAAGATTTTTTCACAAACCATGTATGACGTTGTGGACACTGCATGCAGTGTCCACATTCGGCGGAGCGTACACGTTAGCGCAGCCGAATCGTCATTGGTTTGTGAAAAAATCTTATGCTTCCTTTCCTTAAAATTCCATCGCCAACAACTGGACCAAATTCTTAACTTGAGGATGATAGGTCTTGGGATAAGAAAATCCGTAAACAAGATTTTTAAATCTGACAACCAAAAAAGCCGTTTCCTGTCTCTTTGAATCGTTCAAATAAAAAGAAGCTTTCCCGAACTCATTCGTTTCATTTATCTCCGTATCAAGCCCTTCGGAAGCCCGTTTTTTAAGTGAACCATACACGTCCTCAATTGAATTCAGCGGCCCTATTTTAAAAATATAAACTTTCAAAATGGGAGCATCTTGCGTCATTACGGCATTTTTAATCACCTGAACATCTTTTAAGTCGTCTATGTAAACAGTTTTAAATAAAAATCCGTTATGGGCTTCTTTCTCGATACTTACATTAACAAATCCGGCGCTTTTCAACTGATCCTCATTCAAATAAACGTATTGCGACATATCCACAAAATTCGCGGTTTCAAAATCCTTGCTTGAGTCCGTATTTTGATCGGAGTTTTGAGGAGTGGTTAAATTCTGCGACTCCAAATCTTTAGAATCATATTTTATGGGAGATCCCTGCCCGGAATTTTCACCCAAAAAATTGTCGTTGTTAAGTGACATGGGATTTTGGCTTGTGGAAGGCGCGATTTTATTGACAGGAGGCTCATTTTGTAAATTGTTTTTTTGGATATTTTCAGTTCCTAAAACATTTGTAGAGAGATTTTGCGTCAAATCCAATTTTTCAGGAAGAGGAGATTTTGAATTTTCTGTTATTTGTAAATTCGCGGTTGGCAGATAATCCTTGGCAATAATTTGAACCACAACGGCAATAACTACGACAGTCAAAATGAGGGTGAAAATTGTAAACTTCCGCATGCGACAAGATTAAAATAAAACAAGCCAAATTGCAAGGTGTCTCGAGATATTCTGAAAAACTATTTTTTCCTAACCTGAGTGAAATCCAGCTCGACCGGAGTTTCTCTTCCAAAGATTGTTATCAGGACCTTAACTTTTCCTTTTTCTTCGTCTATCGCGCTGATAATCCCTTCATAATTGGCAAAAGGACCGTCAAGTACGGTAACATGATCGTTCAAAGTAAAATCAATCTTAAATTTAGGCTCGGACTGCCCCATGTGTTTTTTAATAACCTTCCATTCTTCCGGTGAAACGGGGATTGGGATTGTACCTGAGCCGACAAATCCAGTTACATTCGGAGTATTTCTAACAACATACCAGCTATCATCGGTAACGGTCATGTCAACAAGCACATATCCGGGGAAAATGCGTTTTTCTTCCGTAATCGGCTGACCTTTTTTAATGACTATTTGGGTTTCTTTAGGCACGACAACATCGAAAATCAAATCTTGCATTCCAAGAGATTCGATCCTCTGCTGGAGAGCTTCTTTTACGGCATCTTCGTAGCCGGAATACGTATGAATAACATACCAATGCCTGCCCGTGTTTTCGGCTTGTCGTCCCATGTTTAAGGTCGGAGAGAAATTACATAATCAAAAAGAGTGCTGAACCCAAGATCGAGTACTCCTAAAAAAACCGCGACAACAACACAAAAGATAAGTACAATAATCGTAAGCTTTATTGCCTGTTTTCTCGTCAGCCAAGTCACTTTTCCAAGTTCCTCCAGACTGCCTTTTATATAGTTTGTTACTACGTTTTCTTTCATAATTAGGGTAATTTTAAAAAGCCCGCGGCTTGCTTTACGGTCGAACTATAACATTTACCATTTCCAAAAAGCAAGTATTTCTGGTAAAATATAGAGAAGAAAAACAAAAACCAATGAATCTCAGATTAAAAAATGGGTTAAGAATTATACTGCAATTTATGTTATTGATGATAGCGATATTTACGATACTGCATTTTCAGGCATTCGCGGTCGATAAATCTTTGCCTATTCCAAGCGCGGAATATGAGAAATATAATATTCCAAAACCGCCTGACAAAGAGGGACAATTGATAGTAAAAGATCTTGTGCTGGGCGGACTTGCTTATGTTAAAGCCATTGTTGTTGCGATAGGAATTTTAATGATTTCTCTTTTAGGATTGCGCTTGCTCATGGCGTATGGGGAAGAGGAAGAGATAAGCAAAGCAAGGAGAGGACTAATTTACGCTTTGATTGCTTTTGTAATTATAAGCATGTCGCAGGATTTCGGAAAAATCTTTGACATGGGCGAAAAAAGTCTTCTCCAAAGTCCGCAGAATATTTTGAACAGAGTTAAACTTTTCGACAAAGAAATCGAAATTTTCATGACATTTATAAAATATGTAATAGGCGCTTATGCCGGCATAATGATTCTTCGCTACGGCATAGGCCTTGTAACGGCAGGTGGGAATGAAGAAGAAGCCACAAAAAACAAAAAAGGAATCATGTATGCCATGGGGGGACTTTTAATGACGTATTTCAGCCAGACTTTTATCGACAAAGTCTTTTATAAAATCAACAAGGATGCTTATTACTCGACAGGTGTTCATCCGGGGGTGGATGTTAAAGCGGGAGTTGAACAAATTTCTGGAATAACAAATATGGTGATGCAATTTGTGGCTCCGATAGCTCTTGTAATGTTTATAGTAACAGCGATTATGTACGCGACGGCGGCGGGAAAAGACGAACAGGTGGAAAAAGCGAAAAGGCTCCTCACCGCGACAATTATTGGAGTCGTAATAATTTACGGAGCGTTCGCCGTGGTGAGTACGATTATCGCGAGCAAACTGGGAAGTATAGATCCAAATTTAATCAGCAAGGCTCCAGCCGCAGGCTGGTTGCCTATTTAGTAATGTCCGCCGTAGGTGGACTTCCACACTCAATGAAAAATAAAAAAACATTAAAAAACATTAAGTCTAAGCGACCCGAAGGGTTGCCAGCAAGTAGCCTGAGCGGAGCGAAGTCTAAGCGACCCGAAGGGTTGCCAGCAAGTAGCCTGAGCGGAGCGAAGTCCCTCCTATGGCTTTTTCTAGCGATAAACTTGGCTTTGACTGTTCAAATGGCGGTGGCCTTCGCGGCTCCATCGGCCTCGGGAGGAATGAATCCGATAGATCTTATTCAAAATATAGGAAAAGGAACCGGTTTGCCGGATTTTAACGCCACGGGACAGCATCCCGACGCCCCTCCGGATTACGCGCAACCGGGCGTGGGAACTTTAACAAGTCCGATTTTTTTCGCCATTGATTTATTCCGTTATTTTATAAGCGGAATTGCTTTAATCGTGATCACAATAGAGTCAATAAAACTTATTTCTTTCAATAACGATGAAGTTGTTGGAAAAGCAAAATCGACTTTAATCATGGCGGTAATAGGGCTTTTGATAATACAAATCGCCGATGTCGCCGTGAAAAAAATGTTCTTTGGACAAAGCGGAGATATACTCGAAACCGCCACAACCGCGCAAATTTACGGTGAAGAAACCGTAAAACAATTTAGAGGAATAATGGGATTTATTGAAATTTTGCTTGGAGTTATCGCGGTGCTTGTAATTGTAATTCGCGGACTTGTTTTAATGACGGGCGGAGGCGAAGAAGAATCCATGACAAAGGCAAAAAATCACGTTCTATACGCAGTCGTTGGATTATTTGTGATAATTTTATCGGATGTTGTCATCCGTGGAGTAATATTCCCTGAAGCCGGTAAACAACTGCCAAACACGCAAAAAGCGGCATTCATAATTGTATCGGTAATCAATTACGTTTCGGGATTCGTTGCGATCATAGCATTTTTGGCTTTGTTCTACGCGGGATATTATTATGTTGTTTCAGCTGGTAACGACGAAGCGAATGAAAAAGTGAAGAAAATCATTACTGGGGCGATAATCTCACTGGCGCTTGCTTTAGGCGCTTTCGCCATTGTGAACACATTGATAAAATTTGAGCCTGCCAAGCAATCCGAAGGATTGCCAGCCAGTAGCGTGAGCGAAGCCAAGTCAATAGTTGCAATAAGACAAACTAAACAATATAATCAAACAAGCTAAGGCCACCCGAAGGGTTGCCTAGCCATGAGTGTGAGCCCGCCACGGGCGGGCGAACTCCAACCTCTCATCCCTATGACAACACTAAAAAGAATCCTCATTCTGGCGGCTGTAATAATTTCTTTTTCAGCGACAACACTTGCCGTTCATGCTTATAGTTTGGATGAGTTCAAACAAGATGTTGGAAATTTAATTTCAACCGGACAAAATCAAGGCCCATCATTTACGCAATATTCCACTCAAGGCTTACAGCTTGAGAAAAAAGGCTTAAATGACACGTTGACTCAATCTTCAGACATAAAGGAATTTGTCATAAAAATAGTAAATTTCGCGCTCGGATTTTTGGGACTTCTGGCGATAATAATTGTAATTTACGGCGGTGTTCTTTATGTAACCGCGGCCGGAGAAGACGAGGGAACTCAGAAAGGCAAGAAAGCGATTACTTACGCCTTGATAGGATTGATTATCATTATAGCGTCATACGCCATTGTAAATACGGTAATACAAGGCGCGAGTGTTGGAACCGAAGGTGAGAAAAAAACAACAATAGGGGCGAATTCCGCTCCAAGTTTCAACGCGGCGGCCATCCAAGTTAACACTCTCGCGAAAGAAATTTACACGGGTTTTGTGCTTTTTGGCGAGACAATGGAGGAAATAAAAAACATAGTGAACGACGCGAATAAATCATCTTTGAGTTACTTAAATGATGGAGCTGTAAATTTTGTGTCTAAAAATAATATTGTAAATTTTCTTTATAGCGTAAAAGAAAAACTTTTAAACATAAGATCGAAACTCGAACAATTTGCCGGAGTTTATAAATTTTCGGGAACTTATCTTAAGGTCAGTGATTTGGTTAGACAGGCTGATGATTATATAGATGAAATTCAAAGTTTAAATGAAACTGTAAATGCGAAAATAAGTACGGATGGAGCTACTCTCACGCAGTGCGAGGAACCGCCAGCGGAAGAAGAGAAAAAAGATTGCCACGAATATACAAAAGGGCTTTTTGAGAAATGGACCGCCATAAAAAAAGACTTGATATCAAATGACGATAAAAGTCCAAAATCCCTCAATTACCTCGTTGAACCGATGAAAAACGATTACGTCAAAAGCGCGATTGGAACGCTTCAAAAAATAAAAGACTTGAAAGATTCGTTTTTCTCGATAGAAAAAAATGACCCGATTGACGCGTTATATTCCACAATGATGAACATTTACGGTTATGATCCTCAAAGTCCAAACGGTCCGTATGAAGCCAACTCTTTCCTATATGAAATTTCACAAATTAAAGCCGGAGATAATCAAGACGCCATTTCCAAAGCCGCGGATTTATTGATTCAGGCGATAAAAAAACAAATTGAACTTCAAGACGCGTTAACGAAAGTTCAGAGCGTCGAAGCGCATTTGAAAGCGAATGTTGTTGAAGGCAACGCGCCGCTTGTAGTGGTTTTTGACGTTTTGGATTCAATCGATCCCGCCGGAGGCGCCATACTCGATAGCAATATCATTTGGGACAACATAACGGGAAAAGCGACTTATGACGGCAAAAATGAAGTGGATTTAAGCCAAGCGGTTGAATGTATTATGCCGAGCGACAAACAATTCAGTCCGAAAGTTTTCGGACCGGCATTCAGGCAATGCACATTCCATTATCCGGGGACATACATCGCGACGGTTAAAGTAAAATCCAGAGATCAGGGGAAATATACAACGGGGATGAGCAGTCTTGTCATAAAAGTAAAACCGCCGACAACAAAAATTAATTTAAAAATTAAAGCGGGGAACAAAAACATTCCGGTAATGTCATATTACGATAATGGCATTTTGAAACTGGACAGAGATTATATTCCCGTAACATTGGCGGAAGCCAAAAACGGGCTCGTGTTTGACGCCACGGAAACAACAAAAACGGAAAATGTAACAAATTTCAAATGGGATTTTGGAAACGGAAAAACCATTGATGGAGATGATACGTACGGTCAACAGACAATGTCATTTGATAATGAAGGACGGTACAGTATAAATCTGCAGGTAATGAATAAGCTTGGGGAGCTTTCCGCTAAAACATTTATATTGGATGCCAGGAAAGTTGCCGCGAGAATTCAAATAACTCCGGCTGAAAAGTTATTTATAGGGAGTCCCGTGATTATAGATGGCGGCATGTCTTCGGCTTCCGGCGGCAATATAAAATCTTATGAATGGAAGCTTTACCAAATCGCTCAAGGAGAAACAAAACCCATAGACTTGGGCGGAGATGTAAACAAAATATCGTTCATGTATAAATTCAAAGAGCCCGGAAAATACACGGTTAGTCTCAAGGTCTCAAGCGAACTTGAATCCGTTGACGCGGAGCCGTACACGTTCACCGTTCAATCGAAATCTCCTGTTGCTCTTTTCGAAAATAATGTAAGCAGGCCGTCAGAGCCGGGAATTGTTAATTTTGACGCGAGCAAAAGTTTCGATCCGGATGGAATTAATAAATCTCTTGTATATAAATGGACGCTTACTCCGGATTCAAATAACGGAGAAGTTTGGGGATTTATAAACGGCACAACTTCGGAAAGTAAAAATCCCATTATAAAATTTAAGAAAAAAGGAAATTATCAAGTCGGATTAAAAGTTACGGATTCATCAACGGTTGGAGTCGGTATTTTGGAAGAATCGGGAGAAACGGCAAAAAATATGGAAATAAAAAATATTTTAAACATAAGCTGGGACGAGAACCAAGTGGTTACGTCAATATTGAACAAAGAAGGAAAAGCGCCGATGGATTTCAAGATAAAGAGCGACAATGCCATCGCTTATGAAATCGATTTCGGGGATGGTGAAAAAAGTTCGGGAGACATGAAGCTTACAAAAACGATTCCCCACACTTATTTGGCTGGGGGGAAATACAGCGTAAAAGTTACGGTTTACGATTCGGAAGATAATGACAATTCGATTGAAAAAAGAATTTTCATCGGAGGAGGGGATTCTCCTCTCGCGAAAGCGGCTATTTTTATTAACGGAGTGCAGATTTTGGATGAAAAAGAAACAATAATCGCACACAAAAAAGACATTATAACTTTTGACGGAAGCGAATCAAAAAATCTCGACGGTACCGGAAAAAATTTAAGATACAATTGGGATTTTGGCAACGAAGATAAAAGTTCGAATAAAACGGCGACATATTCATACAAGGAATTAAGCCCCAAAGATGCCGGATACTACACCGCGAAACTTCAGGTGTATGACAAAGACGATCCTAAAAAAATAAGTTCCGATGAAGTAAAAATAAAAGTTATAAACAGTCCCCCGACATTTTCGTCTATTCAAGTCATTCCTGACACGGCGAATAAAGACATGGTAACTCCGGTGAATGTTGACGTGAAAGTTTTTGGCGACGAGGACAAAGACGGAAGCATAACGCAATATAAATGGTGGTATTACGATTTGGATGATCCGTCGGAACCTTTGGGATTGCAAATTACAACCGGTCCGACGGCGAAAATAATTATCGGAACTCACGGCAAAGAAAACAAAGAAGTGACCTATGCTTTTGGTCTTGAAGTAACGGATTCCGACAACATAAGCGTTAAGAGCGAAGATATTTTAAATAAAGAACAGATTCCTAAAATTAAAGTAACGAATGGTCCGAATGTCCTGCCATCGGCCAAATTCAGCGTAAGCCAGACAAAGGTTTTTGTTAATGATAAAGTTGTGTTCACAAGTTCATCGAAAGATCCGGACGGGAAAATAAAACAATATATTTGGGATTTTGACGGAGATGGATTTTTCAATGATAAGCCGACAGAGCTGTCCACGGTGGAACATACGTACGCGAAAAAGAATTTAAGCGGATATGATGTCAGATTAAAAGTTGTGGACGATAAAGCGGGAGAAGCGGTTTCCGATCCGATAAAAATTTACATTGATAGTTTATCGAAACCGCCCGTGGCCGCGTTCACTTTTAAAGTCGTGGAAGGCAGCGGCGGCAAGAAAGTGAAATTTATAAATAACTCAACAGCGGACAGCGAAGGAGGCGCGAAAATAGTTAAATACATTTGGGATTTTGACACGCAATCAAACCTTCCCACGGCCGATAGTGACGGTAACGGCAAAAAAGATGATGATGCGGATTCAACGGATAAAGAACCGGAGAGATTATACACGGAGTCAAACGCATACAATGTGAAATTAACGGTAACGGACGATCAGGGTGGAACGAATTCCGTAACAAATCCGGTAACTGTTCCATTGGCGAATCCGCCAAAAGCGGCGTTTACTTATGAAGTGAAAGGGGACAGTGTTGCGTTTAAAAACAACTCCGAAGCCGATGCTCAAAAAGGCGCGAAAATAATTAAATATATTTGGGATTTCAGTACTTTGGTTGACATGGATGGTGATGGCAAAACAGATAACGATAAAGATTCCACGGAAAAAGAACCGACATATAAATATCCCGTTGCCGGAACATATAAAGTAAAACTTACGGTAATTGACGATCAAGGAGGAGAAACAAGCGTCGTGAACGATGTTAAATTTATATCTGGCGTTGGTAGCGGCACAGGCGCGATTGATATAACAACAGGCCCTTCCGGCCAAATTATTCTTCCTCAAAATTCAGGAAATCTATTGGCGGTTTTACATACAAACCCGACGCAAGGTAAAGACGGAATTATTTATTTGACTGGAAATGTTGGAGCGGTTACTTTTGATTTCAGTAAATCAACAGGCTCGATTTCAGAATATATATTTGATAAAAATATCTATTTTGATACCGATGGTAATACGGTAAAAGATGATGATGTTGATTTTAAAACAAATTTACCGGGCACATGGAAAACAAATTTTGATAAGAGTTGGGGAAAGATAGTCGTCAGACTTACGGTGGTTGATATTTATGGAAATACAAATTCAATAAATCAAGAAATTAAATTTAAATAATATTTAAGACTATGAATGAAATACAAACAAACGTTACCCCATCCGATAACACTCCCGTAAATCCATCACAACAAGTCGCACAATCAACACCTCCTACCCCTCCCAAAAAAAATCTCAAAAAATACATAATACTTTTTCTAATACTTCTGATTCTCATAGGCGGCGGCGCTTTCTTTGCCGTAAGTCAGACAATCCAAGGAGTAAATCCGCTCGCGGACAGCATAGGGATGAATCAAGTATCATTTTCAAAATTATTGATTGCGACTGTCCATCTGGTTTTTATGATAATTGCCGCGATGATTTTTATATTTACGGCATATAATTTCTTCAAATCGGCAACAACAAAAAAAGAAGACATCCTAACAAAAAAATCCTACAAGAAAAAAAGCATCAGTTCAGCCGCAATTCTGCTTATTATTCTCATCGGCTGGGGGATTTCCTACATTTATCTTGATGGCAAAAGAGCGGAGGTGGAAGCGACAGTAAAACCACCGATAGTAACAACGCCGACGGAAACTTTACACTTAACGGCTCCGGTTGAAATTAAATTCGACGCTACAAATGTTCCCATGGACAGGACTCAATTTCAAATCATCGCGTACGATTGGAATTTTGGAGATCACTCTTCCGGCACAAGCCAGAAATCCGCTCACCAGTATACGAAAAAAGGCGTATTCAATGTTGTTCTTACCGTAACAAAAAGAGATAGAAACACATTGCAGGAAACAAAAGATCAATACAGTACGATTGTCAGTATAGAAAAACAGGCGCTAACCGCCGACATGTCCGCGGCTCCCGAGTCGGGAGAAGCTCCGCTCGAAGTTTCTTTTGATGCCGCTAAATCCGTAAATCCGGACGGGAAAATTGATAAATACGAATGGGATTTTAACAACGATGGCGACTTCAGCGACGGTCAAGGGGTTGCCGTAAAACACACTTTCGATAAAATGGGAAAATATAGAGTGGTGCTAAGAGTTACATCCAAAGCAGGCGATTATAATACAATTGATAAAGAGATAAATGTTGAAGAATCGAAAGCTCCAAAAGCGGTAATTACGGTTGTTGGCGAGCCGTCGGTGTATACGATAGGACAAGGTTATACTTTTAAATCCGAAAACAGCGTTTCCCCAAACGGAAAAATCGAAAAATATTCTTGGGATTTTGATGATGGTTCTACGGTTGTAAGCACCAAGTCCGCGACTCATATATTTAAAAAAGAAGGGAACTATAATATAAAACTAACGGTTACGGATGAAAAAGGAAAAGATGGAGAAATTAAAAAAGTAATCAATGTTGGAATTCCCAAAGGAATACCAAAAGCTAAAATAACAACGGAACCGGCGGAGTCAAAGCCGGACGCGGGGCTGGAAGGCAAAGTGCCTTTCGCGATTTCGTTCGACGCCTCGAAAAGCGCGGACAGCGATAATAATATGGTCGAGTACAAATGGGATTTCGACGGTGACGGCACTTATGACTCTTTCGGGAAGACTGTTTACTATACCTATAATAAGGAAGGAACATACAACGCGACGCTTGAAGTCGTGGACGCGGATAACAATTCGGGCAAAGATTCAATAAAAGTAAAAGTTGGAAGCCAAGGGATTAAAGCGGAATTGAAAGCTGATAAGTTGGATGGCAACGTGCCTTTGACTGTGCAGTTTGACGCGAGCGGATCATCATACGCGAGCGGAAAAATAACAAATTATAAATGGGATTTCGGAGACGGCACTCCGGTAAAATTCAGTACTTCCTCAATCAGCCACAAATACACAGCGACAGGCACTTATACCGTTTCTGTCACGGCCATTGGCTCCGACAACTCGGCCGGTACGGCTCAAGTGATAATAAATGTAAGGGAAATTCCGCTATCCGCGTGCTTTAAAGCATTGTCGGATGGAGGCAAAGCGCCGTTCACGACAACATTCGACCCAAGCTGTTCAACGGGAACAGTGGCAAAGTATTCATGGGACTTTGGCGACTCGGGCGCTTCATCGGATGTAAAACCTTCGCATACCTTTAATAAGGCGGGCGATTATACGGTAACTTTGGAAGTATCGGACAGCGACAATACTGTCAGCCAATCTTCAATTAAAATAAAAATTACGGATTAGCATAACGCCTTCGGCAACATCGACAAAAACGGAAGAGCCTTTGAATAATCCAATTCAAAGTAATTTACGCCCAGATTTAAATTTGCGTAATACTTGGAGCGGTTTTCCCAATAAAACTTTTCAGCGGGAATTTTCCACGCGTTATTCCCAAGATGCGCGGCCAAAAACCATCGCTTTTAAGAAATTTTTCTCATTAAAATCATGATTTTTTGCAAATTCATAGGCTTTCACCAAGTCTTCAATTTCCGCAATTTCCTTATTTTTTTTAAATTGGACATTATTGGCTCGATAATTCATAAAAGTGTTCAAATCAATGGAATTTCCTTAATAATTTTTCCATAAATCACATTACGTAGTTTCACGAATCTCAGGTACACCTTGACATGTGGGGATATAGAATAAAAGAGATTCTATATCTTTAACCTATATCCCTATGCAAGTATACCGAAAAACATATTGTCTGCGAGGCATTCGAAGGGCACTGAAA
>JACROX010000006.1 GCA_016214225.1 Candidatus Peregrinibacteria bacterium
AAAAAAAAGGAAGGAGTTTAATTTTCCCAAATTTTTTCCGGAGAGATATTTTAATTTTGGCTTGGCCGAAGCTAATACCGTTTCCGCGGCTGTTGGATTTTCGGCGAGGGGAAAAGTTCCTTTTGTTGTCGGTTCTTCATCTTTTTTAATCGGCAAAGCGTGGGAGCAAATAAGAAATGGAATTTGTTACAGCAATTTGAATGTTAAAATTATCGGCTTGGGAGATGAAGTGTTTGAAGATGCCGCTTTGATGCGAAGCATTTCGAACATGAAAGTATTTTGTCCCGCTTCCGCCGCTGAAGCTTTAAGCGTGATTTATGCTCTTATGGACGATTATGGGCCGGCTTATGTCAGGCTTTCTGTTCCATAGATAAGGCTTGGTGTGGTATAATAATTGCGCAATTAAAAAAATAAATGCCCCAATTTCCTATCAAACTTTTTTCCGGCTCTTCCCATCCGAAGTTGGCGGGGGAAATATCTGAAAACTTAAGAATTCCTTTGTCCGAACTTGTTATCTCGCGTTTTGCCTGTAATGAAATTTACGCGAAACCTAAAGATACCGTAAGAGGTTGTGATATTTTTGTGATTCAAACCGCGTCCGAGAATGTGAATGAAGATTTAATGGAACTATTTATTATATTGGATTCTTTGAAGAGATCTTTTGCAGGGAAAATTCATGTAGTCATGCCTCATTACGGTTACGCGAGGCAGGATCGTGTGGCGACTCCGAGAGAGCCGATATCAGCTAAACTTGTGGCGGATTTAATTTCCACCGCTGGGGCTGATCATTTGATTACCCTAAAACTTCATAGCGATCAGGAGCAGGGTTTTTTTAATTTTCCCGTGGATAACTTGAGCACCGAAAAACTTTTCGCGAATTATTTTGCCGATAAAAAAATCAAAGATTTGGTTATCGTTTCTCCCGACGCGGGAGGAGCAAAGGACGCGAAAAGGCTTGCGGATCGCCTTGGAGCCGAGTTGGCGATTATTCATAAAACCAGACCGACTCATAATAAATCCGAAGTCATGCATGTTGTCGGAAATGTAAAAGGGAGAAATTGTCTGATTTATGATGACATGATTGATACTGGAGGAAGCGTTGGCGGCGCTGCCGATGCTCTAAGAAAAATGGGCGCGAATAAAGATATTTATCTCGCGGCTACTCATGCCGTATTTTCGGGATTGGCTTCGGAAAGGCTTAAAGCTTGTAAGTTCAAAGAGGTTGTTGTTACGAATTCCGTTTCGATTTCAAAGAAAAAGTTTTTCAAAGGGCTCAAAATTTTGTCGGTCGCTCCTTTGCTCGCGAGCATTATTAAAAATGTTCATGAGGATAAATCTGTTACGAAAATATTCAGTTAACAATTAATTCCATGATGGGAGAAAAAGGAAAAAAACTTGTTTATATCGGAAGCGATCATGCCGGATTTAAGCAGAAGGCCGAGCTTAAATCTTATATCGAATCTTTGGGGTATTTTGTCACGGACATAGGATGTTTTAATGAAGAGTCCTGTGATTATCCCGATATCGCGCGCGAGGTTTCCGAAAAAGTTACGGAAAACGCGGGCGCGTTCGGCGTGCTTATTTGCGGGACGGGAGAAGGTATGGCGATGACAGCGAATAAATTTAAAAACATAAGAGCGGCATTGGCCACGAATGAAGAATTGGCTGAAATGTCCCGTAAACACAATGACGCGAACGTGTTGACTATGGGCGCGAGGATCACCGATTTGGAAACCATGAAAAAAATCACCGCGAAATTTTTGAGTACTCCGTTTGAAAGCAGTGAAGAAAGGCATATTAGAAGGGTGAATAAAATCGGGCAAGAATCTTAAAAAGTTTTTATGGTGAAAAAAATAAAGATCGCTCCTTCCATTTTGTCCGTTGATTTTGGAAAACTGAATCAAGAAATCGCCGAGGTTGAAAAGTACAGCGATATCGTTCACGTTGACGTGATGGATGGCCATTTCGTGCCGAATATCACCATCGGCGCTCCTGTCGTGAAGTGGATAAAAACAAAACTTTTTATTGATGTTCATTTGATGATAGAGCATCCCGAAAAATTCGTGAAAGATTTTGTCGCGGCGGGCGCCGACAGAATTATTGTTCACGCAGAGGCGTGTAAAAATCTGAAATCCGTTTTGAATGTCATAAAAAAAAGCGGAGTCGAGTGCGGTGTTTCAATAAAACCAAAAACAAGTGTCTCAGAGGTGGCGAGCGTTTTAAGTTTAGTTGATGAAGTTTTGGTTATGACTGTCGAGCCGGGTTTTGGCGGGCAAAAATTTATGCCGAAAATGGTTCATAAAATTTCCGCTTTGAGAAAAATGGGATTTAAAAAAGATATTACCGTTGACGGCGGAATAAATGATGAAACCGGCGCGATATGCGTAAAAGCAGGGGCGAATGTCCTTGTCGCCGGTAATTATATTTTTGGGGCGAAGGACAGGGTTGGCATGATAAAAAAACTTCGAGCGGTTTCTTAAGCCGCTTTTTTTGTCGAGTTATAGTTGTCCAAAACCGCTTGTACTTCTTCTGGAACTTGCCATCTCTTTACTTTAGTCGACCATGTTTGAAGTTGTGCCATGTACTGGCTGTCCAGTTGTTCGATTGACTGTGGACTTTCCTCTTTGAGTCTTTTGTAGGCTCTTATTGTTTTATCGATAAGCCTTGGAAGGATGTTGTAGAGCGGATAATTTTCGTTATTATGATCCAACATTCCCCACGCGATCAGCCTTGAAACTGTATCTCTAATTATTTCGCGCTTTTTTCTTGGATGCCATGTTTCCACCGGATGGCTTACGTTGTTTGCTCTGTCTGCCATTTTTGCCATTAATACGTATTGTTGTTTCCTTTTTGATGAAGTTATGGCCTTCATTCTCACCAAAAACGCGGTTAATTTTCTTCCATCATGTGTTACTGGAAATTCTTGAAATGTTTTTGCCGGAGGCGGAAGACTTCCCTCCAATCTCCATTTCTTTCTTAATGCTTTCTCTGAGTTGCTATCTATCCCTATTGCTATCGCGGTATCTTCTCCCGCGATATTATCGGTGAGCGCGGTTTTCATTTCCTCATCCGTTAACGGCTGATTGTCTGATAATATTCTTAGCAGTTGAGCAATGGTTCTTGAGTTATTTTCTCCGATCAGATCCAGTACTTTTCTT
>JACROX010000092.1 GCA_016214225.1 Candidatus Peregrinibacteria bacterium
CCGATCAAAAAAAATCGTCCAATTGCTTCAGGAGAAATACAAAAATCAAAAGCACTAATATTGGCAGTTATACTATTAGCGGTAACAGCTACACTTAGTCTCTCATTTCCACAAAAAGTATTAATAGCATTAACGTCATACTTAACAATAAATCTTTTATATAGTCTATGGCTAAAACACGTCGTAATAATAGACATATTTCTAATAGCATCTTTATACCTAATAAGGATATTTGCCGGAGGAAAGCTATGGGATATCTACATCTCTCACTGGCTAATGCTTTGCACATTCTTTCTCGCTTTATTTCTAATAAGCGCAAAGCGTCGAGCGGAATTTTGCCAGCAGGATGAAAACACAAATAGCACAAGAAAAGTAATAAAATCTTACAATAAAATTTTTTTGGATCATATGCTTACCATAACGACAACATCATCATTGGTAGGCTACAGTCTATATGTAGTAAATGCTGAACAACCATATTTTCTCTACTCAGTGATATTTGTAGCATTTGGACTGTTCAGATATCTATACGTAGTTTGCCAATATAACATAGGACAATTCCCTGAAAAAGTAATATTTACAGATCCATGGATATTCAGTAGTATAGCCCTATGGGGAACTTATAGCTTGATTGTACTTTACGTAATCTAAAAATATGAGATACGTTCTGTTAATTATGGCCATTGTATTAAATGCATCGGCAAACATTCTAACGAAAATTGGGGCAAGCAAACTTGGAATATTAAAAAATTTACCGATAGTATCGTCAACAATAAAATTTTTAACAAATTATTATCTGTTAGGAGGCTTAATATTATTCGCTTTAAATATAGTTTTTTATATACTGGCACTTTCAAAAATAAACCTATCAATCGCTTACCCCGTAATGACTTCAGGCGGATTCTTAATAATCTCATTGTTTTCAATTTTTTACTTAAAAGAATCTCTTACCTCATTACAAATATTAGGTATAATACTCATCGCAATCGGGATTACTCTTATTGCTTATAACATAAAGTAGATTTGTAGATTTATGGAACAGAAG
The DNA here is from genome assembly GCA_016214225.1 of Candidatus Peregrinibacteria bacterium. Taxonomy (GTDB): domain Bacteria; phylum Patescibacteriota; class Gracilibacteria; order UBA1369; family LOWO2-01-FULL-3; genus JACROX01. The sequence goes on from JACROX010000092.1 coordinate 1,046, forward strand.
CATTACCTAATAACCGGCGGATCAGGATTTCTCGGAATTAATCTAATACGCTACCTTCTAAAGAAAGGACACAAAGTACGATCATTGGACATTATAGATTTTGATTATTCTGAAAAAGATAAAATTGACGAAGTAAAAGGCGACATAAGAAATAAGGAGATAGTTGAAAAATCAATGAAAGACATAGATATTGTCGTTCATGCCGCCGCGGCATTACCACTGTACGCAAAAGAAGAAATTTTCAGCACAGACGTAGGTGGAACAAAAAACATTATGGAAGCAGCACATAAACATAATGTGGAACGAGCCATTCATATTTCTTCGACAGCAGTATACGGAATTCCTGACCACCATCCTTTAAAAGAAAATGATAAGTTAGATGGCGTCGGAGCATACGGTAAAGCAAAAATCATGGCAGAAGAAGTTTGCCTCGAATACAAAAAAAAGGGAATGTGTATTCCCATCATAAGACCAAAATCATTCATTGGTCCTGAAAGACTAGGAGTATTTGCATTATTTTACGATTGGGCAAAAGATGGCAGAGGGTTCCCCATGATAGGTAGCGGAGAAAACAGATATCAACTACTGGACGTTGAAGATCTTTGTAACTCAATATACATCTGTGCAACAAAAGACAAAAAAAGCGTAAATGACATCTTCAATATTGGAGCAAAAGAATTTACAACAATGAAAGAAGATTATCAGACAGTCTTGGACAAGGCAGGATTCGACAAAAAAATAAAAGGATTTCCAGCTTGGCCAATGATTTGGATTCTTCGAATTTTAGAGTTTTTCAGGCTCTCCCCTCTATACAAATGGGTTTATGAAACTGCCTCAAAAGATTCCTTCGTTTCAACCGAGAAGGCCGAAAAAATACTAGGATGGAAACCAAAATATTCAAACAAAGATGCCTTATTGAGAAATTACGATTGGTATTTAACCCATTGCAATAACTTTAAATACGGATGTGTATAAAAACTTTTTCAGAGAATTAAAAACCCATTGGCTTGCAACGACATCTATCGCTCTAACATTTGCAATTCTTTGCATATATATTTTCCTCGTTCACTACCACTTTGGCAGATCCGATATTATCTTTGAAGATCAGCTACAATATTTGCCATTGGTAGAAAAGTATTTTGAAGGCAAACTAACATTTTATGACCTATGGGCAACTCAGGGAGAACATCGACTTTTTGGTTACAAAATTATATTTCTTCTTAATGCTATATTTTTTGAACTGATTGGGTTTCTTGATTATTATATAAATGCATTTGCTCTCCTTCTCCTTACCGTCTTAGTGTATATCAAATTTAACCAGAGTCTTAAGAATTTATGCAGTAGATTTCTTCGCCAAATTTTATTTCTCCCAATCGTGGTTTTAATGCTAGGACTTGCAAATTGGGGACTTGTTGTCAATGGAGGGATGATTGTTGCAGTAGTGCTTGGCAGTCTGATATATACCATCTCATACATATACATGGACAAGTTGTTCACGGCATGGTCAAAAAAAAACGCAATATTCTTTTTCCTTTCTTCAATAACAGGTACACTCGCATTTGGAGGTTCATATTTTCTCGTATTTTTTGTCGCACTTTTCTTTACATTCTTTGCAAAGAGCATTACGGACAGAAAGCTAAATTATAAAATTCTTGCACTAACAGCAGGGACAGTACTTCTGGGATTTTCCATATATACATGGGATTTCCAAGCCATTGAGATCATTGCGACAAAATTTGGGAGAGAAGGACAATTACTACATATGGCTAAGTACATTTTGCTTGTTTTGGGTAATAGTGTCATACAGACAGACCTTTTTGAAGCCGGATTCAATGATTACAATATTTTTTATGCGATCGGTGGAATAGTATTCTTGATTTACCTATACACTCTGAGAATTTTTTGGAAATCCCAAATGTACAAAACTACATATATTCCTATATTTTTATTAGGAAATGCGGCAGGACTTTTTATTATGGTAATGCTCTTGCGATCCGACCAAGATCTGAACACCGCATTCGGCATGTGGTGGTACGCACACACAAAGTTTGGTTTCATAGCTATTCTCTGGATTTTTTACTTTACAGTACTTAAGTTACGTTTTTCTTACAAAAAAGATATCGATTTATCCCGTCTTGAACGCAAAATAATCTTTAATAAGGGGACACTTGCATGCTTGTTTATTTTTCTTATGTCTGGAAGTATCTATACCAACATGGCAGAAACTAAAATATTACCGAATAGAACAGCTGTATTTGCAAATACCAGAAATTTAGTGTTGTTTGACAAAAAAACATTAGACAAGGAAATAGAGGAAAAAATGAAGATACTTGAGTACCCAAATACAAGCAAAAAATCACAAGAGACCTCTTACTATGCAAACGCCCCTGTCACAAAAGAGGCATTAAGAATTATGGAAAAATATTCTCTTAATATCTTTTCCGACCACTTCAGGCAAAGCGTTTTCAAATACCAACTTGGACAAGATATAGATACTGCTTTGCATGCACGTGGCTGGAACTTGAAGGAATGGAGACCAGACGGTACAGGCTTTTACTGGATAGAGCCCATTTCAAAAACTCTTATACGTTCTGGAAACGCAGGAAAGCTTATTATTCATGGCTACACTCCTGAATCTCTTTTGAGAGCAAATCTGACATTGTTCATTAACGAGACCACGGCTGTAACAAAAGAATTAAAACCGGGATTGTTTGTTTTGGAAACACAAGTTCCCAAAAATCAAAACATTTACATTGTTATTTCCATCGACAAAGTATTAAAACCACTTAATGGGGATGTACGGCAACTCAGCATAATTATAAACGATTTTCATACCGAATAATTACTCATTTCCAAAGCGAATATAATCAAAAATAACAGAAAGTTCCCTCTTTTCTTTTGGATTTTGAGAAATCATCGAAGTTACCCTAATAGTTATTAAAGCATCTTCACCTTCCAAAGCCCAAGGTACTTTTATTGAAAACTTCCCACTTTCTTTAATAGTTTTACGAGCAAGAACCAGATCTCCTACTGCCTCATCATTACCCCGTATTTCTATAACAACCTCTTTGTTTGAATAATTACGTATGTCAGGAATTATGCCAGAAAAAACCAAAAAATTATTACCTTCTCCCTGTCTGATTAGCACCCTTGCAAGAGATGACATCCAACGATGATCAGGTTCTTTTTCATAAAATCCATACATCAATTTATCTTCATTTCTCTCATCATCCCATGTGAGTAAGTTTGTTGATTTATAATTGTCGTTCCATATATTAAATGACCAATCTTCTGTTTTTCTCCCTTCAGGCACAGTTACTTCATAATTCGAAAGAAAAAAATCACTTTTATAATATGGTTCCAAAAACCATTGTTGTCCGGGATCTATCACTATCGAGTGATTTGTATTATCTCTATATTCATTGAGAGCTACTATCACTTTGGGCTTTTTAGATAGAATATAATCACGATTGGCATATACCGCCTCTTTAATCCCGTATAGGCTAAAATTTCTTGCAATTTCCTTTTGGTTCAAGCCAATCATGTCAAGCCCCCTTCCGACAGTATTATATGCAACATAACCAAACTCACTCGTGGCAAAATATTTAGTTGTATTATTCATTAATTTATTCAATTTTTTCACGGCTCTATACTGAATAGTATTTTGTAGTTCATGCACTTGATCGACACCTATAAATCCTGTTTCCCACCAACGGAGGTTTACAACTTTTTCTCTCACGCTTCCTGAATACAAAAAAATAAGAGTGAGTAAGCTTAGGCCTATGTAAGTAATAATCTTCGTAAAATTCAATGAGGATATAACAAACGTAAAAAATGCCAACATAATAAAATACGGATAATGTGTCACAAAAAATCTTCCATATGGCATATAATCTCCCCCCGAAACCAAAATAAAAAAGAACTGCGAGAATAAAAATCCAAGCAATGTGAGAAAAATAATGTTGAGACGTGCATGTCTGTTACATAAAACGTTCCGGATGATTATCCAAGTAGCTCCTATAAAACTTGCAATAACAATTATACTAAACAATAAGCCTTTTTTACTAAAGTAGTTTATAAAATATAAAAAATCTCTATGCCATATACTGAAAGCCATCTTAATGTATGTCGGATTTGCAATAAAATCACCAAAATATAATTCTTTCCAGCCTATAAGTAAAAGAATCAATAGAATAGAAATCGCCAAAAAATATAAACCATACTTTACAACACCCTTTTCGCATTTTCTTCTAAAAATACACCATGCAACAATGAGAATGACAATTAGTAAGAAATTCATTATTCCTTCGGGACGTGTATTCAGTCCAAGAAATGCAACTAGCGCAACAATCGTGAGCATCCAATATTTCTTGTTCACGAACGAATACATCAACATATATGTAGCAGCCAAAAGCAATGCAGAATATAGAATTGTCTCCAATCCTTGTGTTGCCCAAAATATAAACCAAGTTGAACTGACAATCGCCAACAGCATCAAAATATTCAGAACATGCAACGATGTATTTTGCCACAACCATGTATTTTTTACCTTATCAATAAGCATATCTTCTCTTATAACCTTTACAAAAAGATTAAGAATAAGGGAACTGAATATACCCGCAAAAAAAATGGAAAATATTCCTATTATCTTCTCTCCTATTATAAAATCTATCGAAAATAATGAATTTAGTAAACTTACTAAAAGTACAAAAAACAGATTAGAATACCCCTCTTGCGTTTCACCCAAATAATTACTTACAAATCCATATCCACCACTGAGATTCCTCGCATATCTCGCAGAGATATAAGAGTCGTCATTTGTAAGATAGAAATATGAGAAACCTAGAAACAGTACTCCAAGACATAACAAAAGATATATTATAGTGACATATTTAGCTTTCATTTATGCATTTTATATAACACAAAAAACAAGGGAATTGACATAACCTAACCTAACTCATTATGTACTATCTTAGTTGTAAATTGCAAGTATCCATACTACACTTGCATCTATCCACACTTAAAACTCGAAATTCAAACACATGACCCATATCATTCGCTCTCGTTCCCCAGTCAGAATCAGCTTCGCCGGTGGAGGTACCGATGTTAGCCCGTATACCGAAAAGCATGGAGGTGCTGTAGTAAACGCCGCGATAAATCAATATGCCTACACAACTTTTATTGATAGAAAAGATGGCAAAATAATATTGGACTCTCTTGATTTAAACAAAAGAGTTGAATATAAGACTATCAATAAAATTAAACTAGATGGCAATTTAGACCTCACTAAAGCCGTTATCCTGTTTTTCAAAAGGAAATTTCCTCATTTTTTTAAAAAACTCACAAAAGGGTTCGAAATCCACACCAGTTGCGAGATCCCCCCAAGATCAGGACTGGGAAGTTCAGCCGCAATGTTTGCAAGCATAATAGGGATCTTCAACAGAATGGCCAAAGAATACCGTATAGACAGCTATGAAATTGCTGAACTTGCTTATTCTCTGGAAAGAGAAAAATTAAAAAATGCCGGAGGCAGACAAGACCAATATGCAAGCGTTTTCGGAGGAATCAATTTTATTGAATTCAAAGGTCATGACTTTGTCAGAGTAAATCCATTGAAAATAAAAGAAGATTATCTCTTAGAACTGGAATCAAACCTTATTTTGATAAATCTTGGTGCGCGCTCAAATTCAGGTGATATTATAAATGATCAAATTAAAAACCTAAAAAACAACAAGTCTTCAATAAATGCCACCCACAAAACCAAACAACTAGCTAACCAAGTCAAATACAGCCTTATCCAAGGAGATTTTATAAAATTTGGAAAACTCTTAGACAAAGGGTGGCAGGAAAAGAAAAAATTCAGTTCGAAAATAAGTAATCCTGAATTAGACAACATTTACAGGGATTTAAAAACCGCTGGAGCAATTGGAGGGAAAATACTTGGAGCTGGCGGAGGCGGACACATGCTACTATACTGCAAACCAGGGAAAAAGTTACACGTACTACAAAAAACTATAAAATTAGGATTAAACCATGTCCCATTCACTTTCGATCACAAAGGACTAACCACATGGACAATAAATGGCAAATATGAATTTTAAAACAGACCTCATCCAGAAAATTATAAACGAAAGTATTGAAACAAAGGAAAATCTTAATAAAAAGATACTAAAAAACATCCTACTTTCAGTAAATAAATACATATCTTGCGTCAAAAATAAGAAAAAAATCCTAATTTGCGGCAATGGCGGAAGCGCAGCAGACAGCCAACATTTTGCAGCAGAACTAGTGTCCAAATTCAAATTAGAAAGAAATGGCCTTCCTGCAATTTCCCTTACATCAAACACGTCAACAATAACAGCCGTAGGAAACGATTACAGTTTCGACAGAATATTTGCCAGACAAATAGAAGCCATTGGACAAAAAGGGGACATTCTTTTCATCATCAGCACATCCGGTAACTCCGAAAATATTATTAAAGCCATCAAGACAGCCAAAACCCTAGGAATATATATAATAGGACTGACAGGAAAATCAGGGGGAAAAATGGCAAACACCTGCGATATACTTTTGCAAGTCCCATCAGAAAACACACCGCGAATCCAAGAATGTCACATCATGATTATTCATATAATTTGCGAACTCATTGAAAAAGCCTTCTATAAAAAATAAGGCCATATTTCTAGACAGAGATGGCGTTATAAACATCGACAAAGGATACGTACACACAATCAAAGATTTCATTTTTTATAAAGACATCTTCAAAGCTCTTTCTCTAATTCCAAAAGAATATAAAGTCATTGTTGTAACTAATCAGGCGGGCATAGCCAAAGGGCTTTATACGGAAAAAGAATTTATGAAACTAACTGATTGGATGCTAAAAAAATTCAAAGAGAAAGGAATTAAAATAGATAAAGTCTATCACTGTCCTCACCACACAGAAGGAACCATAACGAAATATAAAAAAGTCTGCGATTGCCGAAAACCAAACACAGGAATGCTTAAAAAAGCTCAAAAAGACTTCAATTTAGACTTAAAACAATGTTGGCTGATAGGAGACCATGAAAACGATATAATTGCAGGGGAAAAAACAAAAACTAAAACCATCTTAATAGACAGAAAGGATAAAAATATCACAAAAAACGTCAAAGCAAAAAATCTTCTAAAGGCCATAAGTCTAATTCTAAAATCCTAGCTATCTACTCCAAAAAACATGTCCCTTCCCTACTCTTTCTCGCCAATAATTTAACAAATCCCGCATCGTCTTTTCAAAAGGGATTTCAGTTTTCCATCCCGTATGTCTTTGGAATTTTCCAGTGTCAGGAACTTGCAAATCAGCATCAAGCGGACGCAATCTCTCAGTATCCATCTCAATTTTTATATTTTCCCTGGTTGAAAGACTAAGTAAATATTTCAACATATCTCCAACTGTACACGAATATATGCCACCTATATTATAATATTCTCCGGCAACAGGATTCACGGTAACCAACATATAATAAGCCCTTACTGCATCCCTTACATCAGCCCACGTCCTCAACGAATCAAGATTCCCAACCTTTACTACAGGTGGAAGCAAGTCTTTCTCAATCATCGCAATTTGTTTAGCAAATGTAGATTCCGCAAACACATCTCCACGACGCGGTCCGGTATGCGTAAACATTCTTGTAGTCATCACTTTCATCTTATAGGATTCAGCATAAAATCTACCAATCAAGTCAGTTCCTGTTTTTGAAATAGCATAAGGACAAGCAGGATGAAACATAACATCCTCATGAATAGGCAATTTTTCCTTTGGAACTCTCCCAAAAACCTCAGAAGAAGCACAAACGTGAATAGTAGAATTAATATCAAGCTTTCTTATGGCCTCAAGCAACCTACAAGTTCCCAAAATATTCGTATTCAAAGTCTCAATAGGAGATTCGAAACTCGTCTTTGGGTAACTCTGCGCGGCCAAATGAAAAACATAATCAGGTTTCACCTCTTGCAAAACATTCAACAATGACCCAAAATCATTCAAATCTCCATACAAAAAGAAAACTCGATCTTTTTTATTAACCTTATCTAATAAATGTTCCACATTATCCATCGGACTTCTCCATCTACACATCCCATAAATATCCCAATCCGTATGCATGGCTTTTTCAATAGAAGTAGCCTCTCTCTTCAACAACCCCCCCAAATATAATGATTTGGTTTTAATTACCTTGGCTCTGTATTTAAAAAACTCGACACAGGGATCTAACAACTCATATTTAAAATTCTTATCAACATATTTCTTAAATAACTCAGCTAAGTCCTTCCTAGATAGTAACTTCCCCCCGCAAATATTAACAATTTTAGGCTTAAAATTGTCAAAATTTTCAATCAATTTCTTAACAGCATCAATAATATCTCCAATATAAACAACATTTCTACAAAAAGGATCGAAAATCCTAGCAATTTCCTGCTTTTTAGCACATTGACTGATATAAGTCATAAATTTATCACACTTAGAGAAAACATAAGATAATCTAAACACCTTGAAATTATCAATATTCCCAAAATTCTGCTCTACTTCATATTTCATTCCAGCATATTTACCAAAAGGCACACATTTCTCTCCTTCATTAAAAACAACATTATCTTTGCCATAAACGGCATCAGAAGAGAAAAAAAGCACCCTAGCGCCTCTTTTCAAACATCTTTCGATAAAATACTCAGTCCCGATCACATTGACTTTATAAGCCATATCATATTCTTTTTCACATATATCAGGAGAAGAAATAGCGGCAAGATGAATAACAATCCAATCATTATTTAACAAATCATAAGAAAAATCACTCGGACGGATAAGCTCTAAAAAAAATGGATTTTTTAAACCATCTAGCCCTTCATTCTCACTAGTTCGATAGATGTGACAATTCAACTCAGCTGACAATTTGACGCCAATATAACCACTACTACCAACGATCAAAACTTTCCTCATAACTACAAATTAAAGATTTTCGAAAATATTTTTCCAGCTCTATCCTTACTCAAATATTCCCGAGCATATTTTTTCTCGCTTACATTAATTTTATGCCACTTCCTTTCATCCTTATAAACAGCAATAATATTTTTAGCAAAGGTATTGGCATTATTACCAACAACAAGAAATTCATTTCCTCTCTCTATCCCTTCAGCTCCAATGCTAGTCGTAATCACAGGAACATTATATGAGATAGCCTCAATTATTTTCCCCTTAACTCCAGCCCCAAATCTAAGCGGAGCAAGAATCAACTTAGAATTTAGATAATATTTTTTTAATTCCTCTTCGGGAACAAAACCAAGAATATTAATTTTACCAGATTTCAACCTCAAAACTTCTTCGGGAGGATTTGACCCGATAATATTTAATTTGACACCCGGAAGATCTTTTTCAATATTCGAAAATATCTCTTTTACAAACCATGAAATAGCATCAACATTAGGACCATGAGCGAATCCCCCTACAAACAGAATATCCCTTCTTTCATCGTATCCGGGGAAATCCTGATTTAAAAACACATCGTCATAAATATAGGTAGGAATCACATAGACAGACTTTCCATCAAAATCTCTCTCTAAAAGCTTCTTTTCAAAATCACTAATGGTAATAATAATGTCCGATCTTTCAAAAATATAATATTCTTGTTTTTTTGCTTCTTTTACGGCACTTTTCAGGCTTTCATCTCCAGTCAACTCATACTGCCTTTGCAATCTAAGATAGGAAAAATCAACAGCATTATAGATAATTTTTGCGCCAGTAAATTCTTTAACAAAATCTATATACTTAACAGAGACCGAACTCCTATTCAAATATACATAATCAAAACAATGCCCATTTTCTTTTAACCAATTTCTCCATTCTTTCGCAAACCAATTACCATATAAAACTTCTACACCAGCTTGCTGCAAAATAGATGTATACGGCTCATGCTTATAAAAATTATCTCCCATGAACTTCACATTCATTCCCATTTCCGCGAATAACTTCAAGTACTGAAACATTGTTTTGGATCCAGCATCTTTATCGAAATGAGGGACATAATGATCAATCACCAAAATCGTCTTTTTGTGTCCACTTTTATCTCTAGCCAAAAAGACATTTTCACCAGGATTAAAATTGTCCTTTTCTAAAACATCCTTCCATTTGTTAACAAACGTTTCTCTGTTTTTCTTCTGATAACTTTTCTCTCCAGATTGCTCGCTAGTTCCACATGAAACTCCCTCAAAATGAACAACAACCGATTTTGGCTGATATATAACCTTATATCCATGTTTTCTAACTTCAAAAGCTAAATCACCATCCTCAAAATATGCCCTCTCATACCTCTCATCAAATCCACCAATCTCCTTCCACAAATCAGTCTTTATCATAATGGAAGCTCCCGAAATATAGTCTACTTCTTTCACGTAATTAAACTCAGGCATACTAGGATCTTGCGTTTTCCCATAATTCCACCCGGTCCCGTTTTTCCAAATTATTCCACCAGCTTCCTGTAATTTTCCATTAGGATAAACCAATTTTGACCCAACTAATCCAACTCTATCATCACTTTCAAAGACATCAAGCAAACTCCTTAACCATCCACCCTGCGCATTTGTATCATTATTCAAAAATATCAAATATTGACCCTTTGCATGCCTAGCAGAATTTTTGCAATTACGCAAAAATCCAAGATTTATCTCATTTCTAACAACAACAACATTCTTGACATATTTATTGATATTTTTCGTCTCATCCAAAGAAACATCATCTGCAATAATTACTTCGTAATCAATCCCTTTAGTATTTTCAAGTATCGAAAGAAGACACGAATAAGTATAATCCCACTGGTTATAGACAGGGATAATAATTGAAACAACCGGAGAATCAACTTTTTCAAAAACTATTTTTTTATTATAATTTTGAACAGGGAAAAGCTGTAATTCAGCCGAATCGAAAAGAAAATTTCTTCCATTTTTTGCCAAAAATCTTTTCACATTACCAAGCACAGAAACCCGTGATTCAGTTTTTAAAGCTGAAAAAAATCTACGAACATTATCAAAACTAAGTTTTTTTATAAAATTTATCGGATGCCTAAAAAAATTAAGAGAAACCATCAAGCCAACCCATGTTTTTTTAAAAAACTCCATAACGGAAGAGACAGGAAGAACAAATAATCGACCTATTCTAAAACTGTAAGAACTACGCAACGCCAATACTTCTGAATCCCTAAATCGCAAATAAGTATTCAACTCCTCTATTTTTCTATCTCTTCCACCCACTACTTCATTCAACATACTCACTTCCTCTTCTTTTCTCTTCATTAATCCCTTCAATCTATCTAAAACCTCTTTGTGTTTTTCAATTTCTTTGTCTAAATCCTGAGCCCATTTAGTCTTATCTTCCAGTTCTATCCTCAATCCTTCAGAAATTTCTCTATACCTAGCTATTTCCTTGTCTAA
>JACROX010000093.1 GCA_016214225.1 Candidatus Peregrinibacteria bacterium
ATCATTCAAAAATTAAAGAAACTCGGGTTTAAAGTTATAGTTCTTAATAAAGAAAAAAATTGGGCGCAAGCTTACGCCGATCATTGGATTTTAGCTGACAACACAAATCACGCGCAGTCTCTTCAGGCCGTGCAAATGTTCATCTCGTCGCATCCGGATATAAAAATCGACGGAGTACTGACGTTTTGGGAAGATGACGTTCTTTTAACCGCGAAAATAGTTGATAAATTTAATTTAACAGGCATTCCTTACAGCATCGCTCTAAAAGTTAGAAATAAATTTTTATTCCGTGATTTCTGTTCCGAAAATAAAATTCTCGCGCCTAAATATCATCTGATAAGAACACAGGAAGATATCGATTACATCAGTGAAAACTTCACATTTCCGGTCGTAATTAAGCCTGCGTTCGGTTCAAGCAGCGCGTTCGTGGTGAAAGTGGAAAGCAAAGCATATCTCAAAGAAACTTACGAATATGTACAAAATAATATTTCCTCGGGAGTCGAATCATCTTTAAATGACGGATTGGATATTTTTGCGGAAGAATTTATTGACGGGGATGAAGTGGACATAGATATTTTAATTCAAAACGGGAAAATAAAATTCTATTCGATCGCGGATAATTACAACAAGAGCAAAGGGATTTTCTTTGTGGACAGCGGACAAGCCATTCCATCAAGACTTCCGACTGAAAGCCAGGACAAGCTTATAGAAACAGCGGAAGAAGTTTTGGAAAAACTCGGGATACAAAACGGCTGTATCCACTTCGAGGCGAAATGCGCGAAAAATGGCATCTACCCTATTGAAATCAACATGAGGATGGGTGGAGATTATGTCTATTCTTACACAAAAGGCGCGTGGAATATTGACTTGATTGAATACGCGGCAAAAATTGCGATTGGAGAATATGTGAAAATAAAAAAACCGGCCGCTCCAAAAAAATATATTATTGGATGGGATTTGCATTCCGAAAATTCAGGGATTTTGGTCGAGTTGGATGTTCCGGAAGACATAAAAAAATACAAATGGATAGAAGAAATGCAAATTTATAAAAGTATCGGAGACCCCTTGTTCATCCCCCCGGAAGGATTTGAACATTTGGGATGGCTGACGGTTTCGGGAGAAAATCTTTTGGATGCGCAAGACAATTTAGACGAAACCCTAAAAAAAATCTCATACAAAGTTGTAAAATTCGATCCGGATGCTTCCATTGGGAAAACGGAACGAAAAAACAGATTTTCACCCGCGGTATTGAATAAAAAATTGCTATTAAGAACGGCAAAAATCGACGCCATCAGAAGACTTGATTTTAAAAATCAGCGCAATCTTCGCATAGGACTTCTGTGCAATATTTATCCGGAATCAACCGATCCGATTGAAATAAATCTGACATTAACCGCGAAAGAAATAGAAGAAACGCTTACCTCAATTGGCTACAATGTAACAATTTTAAACCCGGAAGATTTATATGACGTGGTCGAAAAATTAAAAAGAGGCGACATAGATTTGGTCTTTAATGTCGCGGAAAAATTATATAATTCTTATGAATACAAATCTCAAATAGCATCTCTGTTGGATGTTCTGCAAATACCATACACCGGAGCAAGCCCATTCACGTTATCGCTTGCAACAGACAAAATTCGATTCAAAAAACTTTTAGCTTATCACGAAATACCAACTCCAAACTGGGATTATGTTTATGAACCGGAAGATGAAATTGAAGACGAATTGGAATATCCGTTGATTTTAAAACCTTCAAATACCGACCATTCCGTAGGCATTTCGGAGCAGTCGGTCGTTACGAATAAACAAGACATGTACAAACAATTGAACAGCCTCATGGGCGACATAAAGAGGCCTGTTTTAATTGAAGAATATATAGAAGGCGATGAATATGAAGTTTATATTTTGGGAAACGACAAACACGATCTTCAAGTTCTTCCGCTCTCCAGAACAATATTTACCAACTTTGCGAAAGACAAATGGCATATTTTCAGTTACGAGACAAAATGGACGGACAAACAGCAAAGAAGTGAATTGATTCGCCAGTTTCCTCCAAAAAATATCAGCAAAAAACTGGAATCATTGATAACGGAAATCGCGCTTGATACCTATAATATTTTTGATTGCCGCGATTACGGGAAAGTGGAAATAAAAGTTGATAAAGACAACAATCCTTATGTAATTGAGCTTAATCCAAACCCATGGCTTTCCGGCTCGGGAAAAGGCATGGTGTCGGCTGCGAAAGTTATAGGGATGAGGTATGGCGAATTGCTTGAGGAAATTATAAGAATGTCGGTTGAAAGATATCAAAAAACCGCGAGAGTATGCTAAAAATCAACGCCACACAAGAATCGGATGGTATCTCTATAGAGATAAAGAATAAAAAATTTAATATAAAATTTCCAAAGGATCTTTGGCAAAAAACTCCAAAAAGCGTCAGGGATGTTTTATTTGAAAATCTGGTTTTCGGCAACACTCATTATCTGCCGTTAATTTTTGATGAAGAAAAAATTTCATATAACACGCGCATGCCGCTGTTCGAAAGTTTCTTGTTTAAAAACCAGCTTTACGACCTTTTATGCTGTGAAAAAGCCGATAACGAAAAACATCTCGAGTATGTGAAAAATTTTTATAATCTCGAATTTGAATTTGCGCGGGGGCCAAGCGGCGTTGTCGATTCCATTGAAGTTCCAAAATTCAATGAGCGAAAACCTGTGGCGATAATCCCATTTTCATTCGGGAAAGAAAGTTTGCTTACATTCGCGATATGCCTTGAACTGGGCATAAAACCGGTTCTCGTTTACTGCCAAGAACCTGTCCAGCCTTACGAAGAAAAATATAAAATAAAAAAACTGAAGGAATTAAGTGAAAAATTTAACGTGGACGCGTACTTCATAAAAAACGATCCGGGGCTGTTTCGTTACGGCAAGGCGTTCAATAAAAAACTCGGTACGGAGCTGGGATGGGGTACGCAAACAACGCTTCTCGCCATGCTTTGCGTGCCGTTTGTTTACGCGTATAAAGCCAAATATATTTTCTTTGGAAGTGAATATTCAAACAATGAAACATCCAAGCAAAACGGATGGAATACGTATCCATCATACGATCAAACGGCCGATTGGACCACTCAGCAAAACAACATCGTAAAACTTTTGACGAATAATCAATGCGGTTTAAACAGCAGTCTTGAGCCGTTGGAAGAAATAAATATTTTCTACATTCTTCATCACAGATATCCGGAAATAGGGAAATTCCAATTTTCATGCAGTGCCGAAAATCCTCTTTATGAAAATTCACAATGGTGCCACAAATGTTATAAATGCAGCCGCATATTTTTATTCGCTCAATGTTGCGGCATAGATCCATACAAAATAGGCTTTAAAGAAGACCTTCTCAGAGACAGAAATTTATTTCCGCATTATTTCGGGAAAGAATCCAAAAGCGGATCGATTCAGGAATTGGATTTTTCTTTCTATTCTCTATGCGGGAAAAAAGACAAATCCCCGCTTACAAAATTATTCGAAACGCAAAAATTGCCATCACTAAAACCATGGTTGTTTTTCCGCGAATATTACGGCAGATTAAAACCGGAACTGAATCTTCCAAAGGAATATCGTCAAACAATGCGAAAAATATTTTCAGAAGAACTGAAAAACTTTTCGGAAGTGTTACCAAAATCTTCGAGCAAGCGACCCGAAGGGTTGCTAGCCAGTAGCATGAACAAAGCGAATTCCACATGATTAAAAATATTCTGCTCGAAAAACGTACAATGCATTTCAATAAACCGTTTGAAATTGCTTATGAAAAAACCGACACGGCGGATATTGTCGTACTCGGATTATATGATACGGAAGGCAATTTCGGACTCGGTAGCGCCGCTCCGGCTCCGGAAATCACGGGTGAAACGGTTGATGCGGATTACGATATTTTACATAAAAACATCAATCCGGATTTTTTTAATATTCCGCTGAATAACGCAAACGACCTGAAACTTTATCACGAAAAAATAGAAAAAATATTTCATCAGATGCCGTCGGCGCAAATGGCGGTGGAATCGGCTATTTTAGAGCTATTCGCGAAAAGAAATAATATTTCATTAACAGAATTTTTTGGCGGATATCGAACAACATGCGACATCGTAATGACAATTTGTTTAAAAAATATGGCTGACACCGCGAGTGAGGCAAAAGAAAGAATCAAACAAGGATACAAAAAAATAAAACTGAAATGCGGCGTGGATGTTGACGAGGACAGCGCCAGAATAAAATTGGTAAGCGAATTACTCCCTCACGACGGATGCCTTACATTGGACGCGAATCAAGGCTATACATTTGATGAGGCGGCAAGATTTTTAAAAAACATGGAAAGTTATCCTATAAAACTTATAGAACAGCCAACGCGTGAAAATGATTTTGATGCGCTGAAATTACTAAAAAAAACATCCAAAATCCCGATCATCGCGGACGAATCGGCAAGAAATTTCGAGGACGCGGAAAAATTAATAAACGGAGATTTCATCGATGGAATCAATATAAAATTAATGAAATGCGGAGGCCCTTTCAACTTTATAAAAATATTCAACCTAATAAAATCACACGGCAAAACGGCGTTGATAGGCTGTATGTACGAATCACAAATATCAATGACAATGGGAGCCCACTTGGCCTTGGGGCTCCCGATTGATTATGTTGATTTGGATACCGGCCGTCTTGATTTCGCCGACGATCCGGCGCGGGGCGGAGTTGATATCTATGACGGAAAAATACAGAAAATCGAACCTTTAACTATTTAATCTTGGGAGCGGAAGGTGCAACAGGAGTGGCAGGAGCAACGGGTGAAACGGGACCTCCAAATACGCTCGCGGGATCAAACTCCTTGGCGTCCTTAGGCGCTTCAACCGTAACCGCCTTATTGAAGTCGGATAAAGACAATTCAAAACTTAAATTAGTTTTATCGACATCTTCAGGGCTGGGCGCAGTCCCGCTGTCAGGCTTGGTGTAAATCAATGAAACATTAAATTTGTCCAAAATTTTACCGCTCTTTTGAACGCCTATTTTTATGGGATTGATGGTAAATGGGTCGAAATTTTTGTCGATTTGTTTTTTAACATCATCAGTTACAGTTTGCCCATATGTGCCATTTATTTGGCCAAGAGCAATAGTAAAATCTCTTACGGCCACTTTGTCGAATGTAGCTTCAAACTGATAGCTTCCACCTTCATCTCCGGTATATTTTATATCCTTGAAGAAAACTGTTTTCTCCAACAAATCTCTTATTTTTTTATCTTTTTCACTTAATTTTTCTTTTGCCCCAAACACGGAAACTTGATTCCCAAAAGTGTCGGCAGGAAGTTTCATCTTCCACCATTGCCCGACAATTCCATTAAACATATCCTTAGGTTCGACATCGGCTTTTGAAACAATCGCGTAAACAAAATTCTTATCCAGTCTTAATTCCGCGCTAAGAGACTGAGATTTTGTGGAACCGGTGGCGGGCATAACTCCGTTTACGTCAAGCTTGAAATTCCCAATGGGATTTTTGCTGTCTTTACTGTCCGCGGATCCGCCAAAATTAACATCAAAACTACTCTTATTGGCCTGACTTGAAGTGTCGCCCTTTACATGGATTTTAAAATTGGAAGAAGTTGTCGCGTATAAATTCTTAAGTCCATCTTGAATAATTTGTGCCGAATTTTTCCCGGGATCATCTTTGTTAAAAAAACTGCACGCGGAGAAAATCCCCAAACTTGTAATAACAAGCAAAGAAATCCCCAAAACCTTTCTTGATTGAAACTTCATATTTTTATGATTAGAAAAATAAACAAAAAAATTCTACCAATATTGGACGCAAATAGCAAAACGAACTGAACATTTGAAAAATAGGAGAATTATATTATTTTTATTGACCATGTATGACGTTGTGGACACTGTACGCAGTGTCCACATTCGGCGGAGCGTACATGTTAGCGCAGCCGAATCGTCATTGGTCAATAAAAATAATATAATTCTCCCATTTCCGTTAAATTTTTACGGCCATTATTATTTGATTTATCCTTACTTCTTTTTCATACACAAATTCATTTTTCTCTATTTTGAAAAAAGCGCCTTCCAAAGCCGAAATAACATGTTCGGGAATATGGTAAAAAGATTTTATTACAATTTCTTCTCCTTTTTTTGTTAAAAGTTTTGGAGGTTTTCTCTGATTTATATTTGAAAGTATAAAAACTCCGCCCGGCTTTAAAACACGATACACTTCTTCAAAAGCCTTCTCTAAAATTTTTAAATGCACAATTACGAATAGAGAAATCACCGCGTCAAAAGATTCATCTTCAAAAGGGAGTTTTTCAATATCGGCCTCAACGGTTGGTATGTTCGGAAATTTCTTTTTTAAAACTTTAAGCATCCCGCCGGACACATCGGCAGCGACAATATTTTCAATCCCGAATTTTTTAAGCTTGGGAATAATTCTTCCGGTTCCCGCTCCGACATCCAAAATGCGCTTGCCTTTTAAGCCCTTTAGTAAGCCAAAAACTGCATTATTGTCAATACTGTCGAGAAACTTTTCGCCAATATCATAATCCGGAGCAAAGAGATCATAACCTTCGCTTGAATCATACAAAACCGACTTTTTCTTGTCTTTATAGCTCATTTTGCATTACACTGAAATAAACGTAAGTTATTCTATGGGAGTTGGAGGGAAAAAACCAGCTATGAAGGAAATTGATGAAACTCGTTCTCAGGCGAGAGATGAGGCTTTTGAAAATATTATTGAACACATAAAATCGAGAGGCGGAGAAGTTACGGAAGACAATACACATCCCCTTTATATGGACATTGGAGCGGATCAATTTGAAGTCGGCACGGAGCGAAAAGTCGAATTTACATTGAAAAACAAAATGGATTTTCAGCTTATCAGAAAAAAAGAAACATCGCGCATTCAGGGAGAGGGAAAACAAAAACACCTTGAAGATATGATGCCGCCGCGCGTAACAATGGTTCTTAAAAAAAGATCGCTCGGTTCGGGTGATTGGCAATTGGTGGACATGGAAGACATATTTTAATTTAAAATTTTCCCCGCGTACTCTTCCATTTCTTTCTCTTCTTTGTCATTTCTATGATCAAATCCGAATACATGCAAAAGCCCGTGAACAAACAATATTTCCATTTCACGTTTTAAAGAGTGGCCACGCCAAAGCGCCTGTTTTTTCGCGGTATCAACGGATATAAAAATATCAGCGACAATAAACGATTTTTCAGGAGTTTTAAAAACACCAAAACTCACCCCATCCCCAATATACGAAAAAGAAAGCACGTCGGTCGGCTCATCTTTCTTACGATATTTTTTATTGATTGCATGAATTTCTTTATCTCCCACAAATATAAGATTAACCGTAGCCTTAGAGCTTTTTAGTATCTCACCAATTCTGTCTTCCAAGATTTTACAAAAAAAACCAACAAGAACTTGTCCAAAATTTTTTGGTATTTTTTCTTCCGTTTCATTGAAAACAAAAAGCCTCACCATGGATTTTTATTTAAGCCACAATTTATCGTAAATCCTCCATTTTTCGTCTGTCATTTCCCAATAAGGATAAATGGCCACGCCCGCGAAATTTTCTTCACTGCTTCTTATGTCGTTAAGCCCTTCGATCACGCCCTTTAATCCGTTTTCAATATTTTCAAATTTGGGATCAAAACCTTCTTTTACGTCTTCATACGCGGGGATGCCCATGAAAAGCTCTTTCCCCTCAAGTAAATCGCTCAGCATAATCGTTTGTTCTTTCACGAACCTTGCATACATCCACGCGCTGTCCATCCCCTTGTCATAAGTCATAACAACTATTTGATCGGCGTATTTTGAAGCATCCGTATAAATTTTATCGGAATTTACATTGTCAAATTTTGCGATATTCTCGACAAATTTAACAAAAGAATCAGGGATATAAGCGGCTAAAGAAACCGATATTTTTTTATCTTTGGGAAGCAGCCCTCTGCACTCCTTAAGAACTTTTATAAAATTTTCATCATCATTATAGACAGGCTCAATATCGAAATGTATGCCGTCAAATCCCGCGAATTGCCCCAAAATCATACATTCTCTGGCGATATTATGTCTGACTTTTTCATCCGATAAATCAATTTTCCCTCTAACTTGTCCAAGCCACGCCTGATATTTTATGTCCTTATTAAACTGTCTCGCGTACTCCAAAAAACTTATTGCGTAACTGTATGTTCTCGGGTTAATACTGCCATTTTTTTCAATCGGGCCCGCGTGAACAAAAACGGTGTCTATTTGATGTTTGGAAAGATTATTCACAAAATCCTGCACATCTTTCTTGCTTTTATAATCTTTCACCAATTCATGTCCCGCCCAAACGGCATTGTGTTTTTTATTTAAAATATGTCCGCTTCTATTCGCGGAAATCCCCATAAAAAAAACAACGAAAACAAATAAAACTCCAATTAAAGTTAAAAGAATGGAAACCCGCCACCATGTAAAATTAATTTTTTTCATGACTTAATTTCGCCATCTTCATTTTTCTTATTTAGAAACTCAATTGTTCTGGCAATAATATCATTCAGCTCATCCATAGTAATATTATCATCCGGTCTAAACAAGTCCCCCTTATCCACCAAATTGTGGGAAACGGCAAAATTAACATATCTCGGATACCACCACATATATGGAATTTTTGCGTTCACGTCATGAAAATATGAAGGTTGATTAATCAAATTTTCAATTGATCCAAGAGTCCTTGTAAGTTCAAATTTATACATCGGCTTAATCAAATCAGCGGCTCCAAGTATGATTTTTAAAGCTTCTATTCTGGAGATATTAAAATCCGGATGAAAAGGGCTGTCTTGCTCGTTTAAATAGCCATTTATAAGACCAAGCATCGTAGCGGTGTTTATATCGTCATAATATTTATAAACGGGAAAAATATCCGGATAAAGTATTAAATTCGGATCGAGCTGAATTTTATCATACGAAGACATCGCCAAAAAATTAAACAAACAAAATTCTTTATGAGATGAACATTTTTGCAAATCATCGGACTTGGTATTTTTAAGATCAAAACTGTTAACAATAATACTTGTAAACTTCCCCCTTTGCACCAATTCGCTTTCAGAAGTATAGGCCCTTTTCCTGTTTCCATAAGGAAGACCATCACCCAAAAATATAAATAATTTCCCATTATTTACGCCGTTTGTTATGTCCGAATAGCGCGAAGAAACAACTAAATCTTTGTTTCCGTCACCATTAAAATCCATTACGGACAAGCCATATCCAAACCAATCATCGGGATTTTCTCCATGGATTACGGAAGTAAACTCTTTATTTTTTATATTATATGAATTTTTAAATTGCCCTTTCGCGTTTATGATATAAACATTTCCGGCTTCAGAGCTTGCTTCCATTCCAAGTCCCGGCGCGCCGATTATAATTTCAGGATTTTTATCATTATCCAAATCTTTCAAAAGAACACTCGCTCCAAGAACGGACTCGCCGATATTTCCATCTATTAAAATACCGGGAGAAGGGAAATTAAGTCCGCCATAGTAAACTTTGACAATACCATTTGTCTTTTTCCCGCGGAAAGGGAATGAAGAAATAGCCAAATCATCAATTCTGTCCCCGTTTAAATCAGCCGCATCCATGGAAAAACCAAACCATCCCCTACTATAATCTCCATCAATCACAAAATTTGGCTTATCAATTTTTGAAATATAAGGATCTTTATTAAGCCTATAAACGTATACTTTTCCGGCCCCCTTTAGTAAGCCGACATTGGCGCCATAAGCTGATATCGCGACATCTTCTATTTGATCCCCATCAAAATCCCCTTTTGTTATGGCGGAGCCAAAATTCTCATCGGCTTTTTGTCCGCGAAAAACCGTATTGGCAAAATTCTCACCGGCTTTATTTACGGAAAGCCCTTCTCTGCCTCCCCAGTATCCATACACGACACCGGTCGAGTCATTGTTGCTATTTTTAAAATATGGAGCCGAAACAAGTAAATCATCTATATAGTCATGATTCAAATCCATAGTAGCCAAAGTCAATCCGAAACCATCCAAATCGCCATTGCCTGTTAATACATAATCAGGCTTATTGTAGGCAAAATCTACGTTTTGACCGGTCCAGTCTTTTTTTCCGTACATTATATATACGCGACCGGGTCTTTTATCATTTACGTAAGCATTAAAAGCTCCTATCGCAATATCTTTTATTCCATCATTATTAAAATCTCCGGAAGTTATGGTGGTGCCAAGTTGATCTCCGGAATAAGCCCCTGAAAAAGTTAAATCGGGTTGTATTTTCAAACTGCTTTCATAATTGGTCGGAAAATCGAATTTTTTACCAAAAACGACACTAACAGTGCCATTCCATTTTTTAAGGCCTGTAGACGCAAAAGGAGCGCCTATCGCGATATCATCGATTTTATCACCGTTAAAATCTCCAACCATAAAGGAAGATCCAAGTTCACCGCCGGGAACATTTCCCTTAAATTCAATTTTTTTATCGGCAATACCAGTGAAAAGCTCATATATCCAAGTATATTTGTCTACAAAAGTTTCACTGTAAGCACTGTAATTACCATAAGCAATAAACAAAATGACAGACGCAAGCAGTAGATTTTTTTTTGGAATTCTAAAATTCATAACACAAAAATAAGGTATTCCCAGTATGGCACAAATTTAAAATATAACAAGCACTAGACACGAGTAGACACCCGTACTACAATCGACACGACAAATGTCTACTATTTGTCTACATAATGTCTATAGACAACAAGATGACAATGGAAATTTTAGATAAAGAGCATAAAATAGACCGAAAAGCCGCTAGCAGACTATTAAAAATGTCAATACGGACAGTAGACAGGTATGTAAAAGATAAAAAATTATCTACTCGGGTAGTAGACGGGAGAATATGGCTTAGTAGAAAAGAAATAAATGACTTTAGGCATAGAAAAGAGTCGCCAATTACAGTAGACAATGTAGACATGTCTACACCTAAAATGTCTATAGATAATCTAGCAGACAATGTAGACATTAGTAGACATGAATTTGTCGACACCTTGTCTACTACTCCAAGAAAAATCAGAGAGAAAGACGACGAAATATATAAGAAACTATATTCTGAAATGAAGGAGGATATTAAGGAGAAACAAGAACGTTTGGAAATAGCAAATTATAGAGTTGGTCAATTGGAAGCTCAATTGCGCGGCAGTATTCCAATGCTTGAATTTCATCGTCAAAACTATGAAAAAGAGAAAAAAGAGGAGGAATTTAAGAATAAGATAGGGGAATATGAAAAAGAGCGGAAAGGCCTATTTCAAAAGATAAGATATGAAGCATTCAGCAAACGCATATTCCTCGCGATTCTATTGATAATAATAGCTCTGCAACCGCTCTGGCTACTTCTCCTGTACAAATAAAAAGGGACCTACTCCATCTCAATAATATTTTTCTTTATAACTTCTATTTTAAGGTTAAGGAAAGCGCCATCAAGTCTGTTAAAAATTCCCCCGGGGGTTTCAAGGATTTTAGTCATATCAGAAGCCTCTCCTATGGCCTTAAAGGTATAAGGTAAAGATAAAATACTTCCATTTAAAAGCACTTGCCCTTGAGGAAGAGTATCAAATCCAACGGTTGAATTTGTAATTCTTATATTATTTACGCTTACGGACTGCGCTCCGGCCAAAAATAATTCATTTACCATGTCGACAATCCACGCGGTTGAAATATTTTTATTAATTTTTATCTCAATACCGGGACCAAAAATCTTAAATTGGCCCGACAATTTTTTATATTTTTCAATTTCCTTTTTTATCGCATCCAAAGCCAAATTTTGATCTGAAAGATTGCTAAGAACTCTTTCCAAATCATTTATTTCACCGGAAATACCCTTATTCTTTGCTTTAAGTATTTTAATTTCCTGAAAGATATTGCTTTTGCTGTCCCTTGATATGACGTTGTTTACATTCGTGAAAGATCGTCCTTGCGATATGATCGCGAAACCGAGCATGGACGCGACAATTATAATATATATTTTTCTTTTATTCATCTGTTATTTAACCAAATTTAAGTAATTATCCTTAAGGTCTCCATTGTAAATTGGCATGGCTATGGCATCTTTAATGGCGATTTTGAAGGTCAATTTGTTTTTCTGAATCCTGTCATACAAATCGGGGAGAAGGCCTCGATTTTGAATTCTATTGACCATAATCGCGCTATCTCCAATGGCAGTGATGGAGAAAGGAGGCGAAACATAAGAGTTATTGACTAAAATCGTAAGTCCTACCGATGAAATAGGGGACATGGCAATTACTCTTTGATTATTAACCGCGATCGATTCCGCGCCGGCGGAATTAAGAATATTTACCAAATCTCTTATGTCCGAGGCTTGCACCAAATTTTTATCTATGGATTTAGTATCTCCTCGGAGCGCCAGAGGGCTATCATCCAATGTTACCTCAATCCCTTTACCTCCGGTTTCCAATAATCCAATCTCTTTTTTTAAACCATCCAAAGTTTCAATATTTTCCTTTTTGGCCTGATTATCAATCACAGCCTGAGCCTTTTCTATCTGCTTACGCAAAAACACAATTCTACTCTGCAAATAAGATTGATCGTCCAAAAAATCCTTAAGAAGATCCTGCCTCGCGGACATTTCGTCCGTAAAAAACGTAACAGTTGACTTGCCGCCGGTCTTAAACTGCCAAGTGATAAGAGCGCCCACAAAAAAACCGGTGAATAAAAAAGTAAAAATAAAACTTTGTTTCATATAAGCTCATTTTTCTACATCCCTTCTGGAATTTCAAGTAGATATGTATAATAAGCCGGAATAATAATTTAAATATGATAGCAATTTTCGACTCGGGATATGGGGGATTGACCGTAATGAAGCCTATAATCAATCTTTTACCGCAGTACGATTACATTTACTTGGGGGACAACGCGCGTAGTCCATATGGGAATCACAGCCCCGAAACCATAAAAAAATTCGCGGAAGAAGCGGTGGAATATCTATTTTCCAAAGGGGCGGAATTGATAATATTTGCCTGTAATACGGCCTCAAGTACGGCTTTGCGTCATGTTCAGCACAAATACCTTAAAGGAAAAGACGAAAAGGATAGAAAAATACTTGGAGTTTTAATCCCTGTTGCGCAGCAGGCCGTAAAAATAACGAAAAACGGAAAAATCGGAGTGGTTGGAACAAAAGCCACAATCAATTCAAATGTTTATGAAACAGAGATACATAAGTTAAATTCAAAAATTTCTATATACCAAAAAGCTTGTCCTTTACTTGTGCCATTCATAGAAGAAGGATGGCACACCAAGCCGGAGGCAAAATCAGTTCTGAAAAAATACTTGAGATCATTAAAAGATTGCCATATTGATACGTTAATTTTGGGATGTACCCACTATCCTTTAATGATAAAAGATTTTAAAAGGATTATGGGAAATAAAGTAAAAGTTCTTCCTTCGGGAGAAATTACAGCGGAAAGTTTGAAAGCATATTTGGGAAGACATCCTGAAATAGAGAACAAACTAAGCAAAAACAAGAAAAGAGAATTTTTTACAACGGATGATCCTCAAAAATTTCAAGACTTCGCTGAAAAAAATCTTGGGATGAAAATAAAAATTCCGCAAAAAATTATCATTAACAATGTTAATAATGAATAAAAGAATCTGTGAAAAACCATCAGATGCAAGGCGACAGAAAAATTTTGATTCGCAGTGTACTAACTGTACAGGAGAATCAAAATTTTTCGACAACATAGCAGGTGATGGTTTTTCACAGATTCTTAAAATAACGAAAATTTCGGAATGGGTTTTACGTGTAGGCATATTCGGGACTTTTTTAGGACATGGCATGTTTGGCCTTGCCGTAAAACAGAGTTTCATACCGCTTATAACAGGATTTGGTTTCAGCGAATCAATGGCTGTAAAATTACTGCCGCTCATAGGCGCGACGGATATTGTAGTAGCCTTTTTGGCCTTGTTATGGCCTATACGAATTGTATTGATGTGGGCGATCTTATGGGCATTCGCCACTGCGCTAAGCAGGCCGATTGCCGGCGAACCGATTTGGGACTTTGTGGAACGCTCGGCAAACTGGGCCGCCCCGCTTGCCCTATTGGCGCTGCAAGGCTTCCCAAAAAAACTGAAAGACGTTTTTACCATACACGATTTTTAAAGGTTCAATTACTCCCACTCAATCGTTCCGGGGGGCTTATTGGTAATATCGTAAAATATTCCTGAAATTCCGGAAACGGCGGAAAGCCTTTTAACAAGCTCATCCAATTTATCAAAATCCATTTGATAAAAATTCGCGGTCATGGCTTCTTGACTGCAAACCGGCCTAAGGACTATCGATTCGCCACCGCGACTATCCAAATCCACGGGGATAAGCACGGTTGGGAACTGCCATATATCCATATCGATTTTGGCTTCTGAAATATAGTCCATGACGATTTTGTCGGCCTTTTGAATAGTCAGAATTCGATCTTTTATGAGATATTTCTTTTGTATACTCATTTCCTCAATTTTCTGCGGCATCAAGGCAAAAAGTACTCTGTTAACCTGAGGGAATTGATTAGTCAAACGGGTAGCCGTCTTGTCTAGGCCATTCCATGAATCGCGCTTGCCATAGAGCAAAACAGGACGTCTATAAGTACGCTCATCCCCCTGAACTCCGACGCTTTTTATCGGCAAAATCTTAGCCGACAAACTATCCGCGGAAACAACCTCATTAATTTTAGCTTCAACGTCTTGATAGTTTTCGGGATAATCCGGACCTATAGCGCATAAGCATCTGACTGCCAATCCAGGCCCGGGAAAAGGATGCCTGTTCACAAGCTCTTTCGCCAAACCAAGCTTTTCACCGACAATCCTAACCTCATCTTTATATAATTGCGCGAGCGGCTCTATCACTTTGCTCTGCTCAATCAATTTTTGAATCCGCTCCACCCTGTTATGATGAGTTTTAATTTTATCCGCGTATTTTGTGCCCGCGCTTTCAATCGTGTCGGGATATATGGTTCCTTGCCCGAACATCCATTCATCGGGATTAAGTCCAAGTTTATCCGCAACTTTCGCCTGAATATCCAAAAACAGATTACCTATGATTTTTCTCTTTTCCTCGGGATCATATACATTTTCAAGAGCCTTAAAATATTCTTCGCTCGCGTCATAAACATGTAAATTCTGCACGCCGATACCCTTCAAAGCATTCTCAACCTCCACTCTTTCATTCATTCTCAAAAATCCCGTGTCCACAAAAAGACCGTAAACTTTTTCCTGTCCGATAGCCTTATCCAAAAGCATAAAAGCAACAGTGCTATCAACGCCTCCGCTAACCATCAAAAACACATTTTTATCACCGGCCTTTTCTTTGGTTTGATTTATAATATCGGTCAAATAAGTATCTATATTCCACTCTCTTTTGGAGTCGGTAATATTTACAAAATTTTCAAGGATCATCTTGCCGCAAGGAGTATGGGTAACCTCCGGATGAAATTGCATGCAGTAAATATTTTTTTCATAATTCGTCATTGCCGCGATAGGGCAATCATCGGTAGAAGCTACCACCTCAAATCCATCTGGCAATTTTACAACTTGATCAAAATGGCTCATCCAAACGGTTTCGTAATCTTCGACTCCTTCAAAAATTCCTTTTCTGTCGAGAAAATGAACATTGGCTTTCCCATATTCTCGCACATTGCCTTTTTCAACTTCTCCTCCGAGCAAATAAGCCGCCAACTGATGTCCGTAACAAATTCCCAAAATTGGAACTCCCAACTCAAAAACCCTTTTGTCGCATTTAATGCTTTTTGGATCTATAACACTCGAAGGTCCGCCGGAAAGCACAATTCCTTTATAATCCAAAAGTTTTTCATAAAGAACTTCCGGATCCAAAATCTCGGTATAAACGCCAAGCCTGCGAATCCTATTCGCGATTAAATGCGCGTACTGTCCGCCAAAATCCAAAACCGCGATCTTATTCATTTATGTTTGATAAAAGAAAATTCTTATCCGGCCTCATAAGCGGAAATAGCACGCTGTCTTTCAAATTTTCCTGTCCGGTAAGCAGTGTTACAAGCCTGTCTATTCCCATTCCCCAGCCGGAAATACAAGGCATGCCATGTTCCATCGCGGTCAAATATTCTTCATTCATCATCATGGCTTCTTCATCTCCACCGGCTTTTGCCTTTGCTTGAGCCTCAAATCGCTCCCTTTGATCGACGGGATCCACAAGCTCGCTATAGGCATTCACAATTTCCCATCCGTTAACCAAAAGCTGGAAAGTATCACACAATTTATCATCTTTATCATTTTTCCTCGCAAGAGGTTTTGTGCGTAGCGGATGCTGAATTACAAAAGTCGGACTAATCAATTTTGACCTCGAAACTTTTTTATACAAAGCGTCAACCAAATTCCCGTATCCCAAATGCGCGGCTTTTTCTATCACAATTTTTTTAGCTTTAATGGCCTTCAAAAGTCCACTCGCGTCATCATTGTATTTCAAAACATCTATACCGCAATCCTTCTCGATAATTTCGGTAAACTTCCTTCTTGGCCACGGCGGAGTAAAATCAATTTCAACAACATCTCCATTCCTGTTTTTCACATTAACTTTCAAAGTTCCCAAAACTTTTTTCAGTAAATATTCAAACATTTTTTCAGTAAATTTCATGTTATCTTCATAATCCCAAAACGCCGCGTAATGCTCAACCATTGAAAATTCCTGCAAATGGCTCGGATCAATCCCCTCATTTCTAAAACATTTGGCGACTTCAAAAGTCTTTTCAAATCCGCCGACTATCGCCATTTTTTGCCAAAGTTCACCGGCCGCGATTCTCAAATAAACATCAATGTCCAGAGCATTATGATGGGTAATAAAAGGCTTTGCGGAAGCCCCCGATGAAATATTTTCAAGAACCGGCGTCTCAGGTTCAATAAACCCTTCGGACCAATAAAATTCTCTGATGGTTTTCACCAAACTGCTTCTGAAAACAAATAAATTCATACTATCTCTGTCCATTATCGTGTCCAAATATCTCTGTCGGTATTTTTGTTCTTGATCTTGAAGTCCATGCCATTTTTCGGGGAGAGGTCGGAGCGATTTTGAAATAAGCTCGTAATCGTACACAAGAACGGTGGTTTCCCCTTTTTGAGTCACAAAAAGCTCTCCGCTGATTCCGATAAAATCGGCTATATCAATTTTTTTTAGGAATTTAAATTTTTTTTCCGTCATGAAATTTTCCAAAAAACAAATTTGTATTTTCCCGTCAAAATCCTGCAAATTGGCAAAACAGATTTTGCCGAAAGACCTTAAAGAAACAATTCTTCCGCAAAGTTTTATTAGATTTTTTGAAGGAGCTTTTATTATATCTTCATGGCTTCTCAGCTTTTTATTTTCAGCCTCTTTTAAGGCATCCTTTGTTGTATGAGTTCTATCAAATCGGTCTTTGTAGGGGATCTCTCCCGACTCTCTGATTTCTTTTAATTTGTTGAGCCGATCGTAGTATTCATTTGAATCTGACTGTGGCATTTGAATTTTTCTTTAGTAAGCTTTTGCATAATCCTCGATTTTTCTATTTTTTTCAATATCCAAAAATTTCATCTGCTCTTTTTTAAATGCCATTTCAACATGACCTATAGGCCCGTTTCTATGCTTTCTGATAAACAAATCCGTTACACCTTTTTTACCGCTTTCGATGTCTTCTTCGTAATAATCTTCGCGATACATCATAAGCACCACGTCTGCATCCTGCTCAATCGCACCAGAATTATGCGATACAACATTTTCTGCAATCCAGCAAGAGGTGTCTGGAACGCTTAAATCAAACACTTCTTCGACTCCATCATAGGAAATATTGACCACCTTGTCCCAAAATAAATCGTTGTTGCAATAACTCTCCAATTCTTCACTTTGCAAAATTTGAGCATAGTCTTTAACGACTATCCTTGAAGGCGCGAATGCAAAATGGCTTGCGCCGCCATATTCCGTTCCCCTCAATAAAGCCATCTGTCTTTGAGAAATCCCTTTTACTTGCATCAAATATTGTATTTTTTCAAAAATTTTCTCCGGGAAAGTGTCAACATTTGTATCGGCTATTACTCCTTTCAGCGCTTTTTCCAGTTTCGCGGCCGACTCTTTTTTAGGACCAAAAGTTCCAACATATTTCAGAAATTTTCTTTGATCGGCGGCTCCGGTAACTACAATCATGTGGTTGGGGTGATAATTCCCTTTTCTGACTTTTTCAATTCTGGCCACAATACCAAATCTCAAAAGCAGGGCAGAGACATCCCCTGCAAGTTTTGGACTATTTGTGGAATAATGAATTCTGTGACTCCCTTTTGATCCCGCTTTTCTTGTAAAAATCGTCCCATCCGTAGCCCACAAATGCCTGAGCAACAAAGCCACTTGCTCATTACTAAATCTAAAAACAGCTTCCGGTAGTTGTTTCTGATGAGACCTTTGTCCAAAAATCCCCAAATCTCTTAGCCATTTATTTACTCCAGCAGGCTTCCATCGGTTGCCATTGCCGCTAATCAATAACTGATGCCATGTTCTTCGACCCTTATATCTTTTTACTTCACATCCGAACTCGGCTTCGCAAGCCTCTTTTACAATTTGACTGTTTTCTTCTGAAGCTGTTGTATACCTCATTGGTTGATGATTCAAATAACTTCCGTCGCCAATCAACTGCCCCAAAAGGGCCACTCTTAAATCCGGCCATCTGACCGAATTTTCCGGTTCGGGAATTTTATGAGTAATTGCGATTCTGTCGCCTACTTTTAATTTACCAATTTCACACCAATCAAAATCCGCCAATAAACGGTGATTTTCAGTTGCTCTGATTACACGGCCACTGGCCAATTTAACGGCATAAACAGGCTTTTCACCAACTTTCCAAACAGTTTCAGCCAAAGCTTTAACAAACCCTCCTTTTTCATCCACTGACAAAACTTCAG
This sequence comes from Candidatus Peregrinibacteria bacterium, assembly GCA_016214225.1. Classification (GTDB taxonomy): domain Bacteria; phylum Patescibacteriota; class Gracilibacteria; order UBA1369; family LOWO2-01-FULL-3; genus JACROX01. The sequence goes on from JACROX010000093.1 coordinate 18,990, forward strand.
GAGTTTTTCCTTCCAGTTTCCTAACTTCCACCATGCTTCCATCAGCCAAAAGCACTCTTGTATCGCCGGTTACGCATTCCCTCAAATCAGACAATTGAGGAATCTTGCTCGGTCTCATCTCAACAGCTCTGGACAGCTGTGAAAGCGCGAGAATAGTGATTGAAAGATCGCGCGCCAGAGATTTAAGCGCTCTTGAAATTTCGGAAATTTCCTGCACGCGATTGGCTTGTCCGAAAAATGTTCCGGAACTCATTAATTGCAAATAATCTATAACAAGGAAATCGAGCCCGCTCTCCATTTTAAGCCTTCTGGCCTTTGCTTTCAGTTCGGCGATGGAATTTCCTATCGAATCATCTATATATATTTTCATTGAATTCAAATCATCCATAACCGCGCCGATTTTGCTGAAATCATCATCGCTAAGCCTTCCTGTC
>JACROX010000094.1 GCA_016214225.1 Candidatus Peregrinibacteria bacterium
ATGTCTTTTAATTCTTCTTTTGACGCGAATAATTTGTAAAGATTGAATACGTTGCATTTTTTAGGATCCTTTGGTTTTTCAAGCGGAGTCGAATCTGTAACTATGTTGAATACTTGTTTTTTCAATTCTTTTTCGTCCACAAAAATATCAATTGTATTTCCGTATGATTTGCTCATTTTTTGTCCGTCTGTTCCAGGGATTACTGCTGTGTCTTCTTTTATGTAAGCTTCCGGAATTTTGAATGTTTCTCCAAACGTATTGTTGAAAGTTGTCGCTATATCGCGGCTCATTTCAATGTGTTGTTTTTGATCTTTTCCAACGGGGACAATATCCGGTTGATAAAGTAAAATGTCGGCGGCTTGTAAAATCGGATAATTAAAAAGTCCGACTGTTGTTTCTTTCCCCCCTTTTTCTTTCGCGTCTTTCCACGCGTGAGCTCTTTCGAGAAAAGGCATTTTTACCATGCAATCGAATATCCAACAAAGCTCGGCGTGTTCCGATAAATCTGACTGTTTAAAGAAAACTGTTTTGTCAGGATCAAGTCCGAGTGCCAAATATGATACCGCGAGGTTGTATGTGTTTTGGCGCATCTCTTCGGCGTTTTTTACTGTCGTTAACGCGTGCAAATCCGCGATGAATAAAAAACATTCGAAGTTTTTTTGCATTTCAACGTGTTGCCTCATTGCTCCGAAGTAGTTTCCCAAATGTGGATTTCCGCTTGGCTGAATGCCTGATAAAATTCGTTTCATAAATTAAATTGTTGATGAAGGATCTATGTCTATTTTGATGCTTGCGTCCATTATATACTCCTTTGGCAAATTTTCTAGAAGTTTATGGATAAGATTATTTTCTTTTGCTTTTATCAATATTACATGTCGATATTTTTTCCTGAAACGTATTAAATACGCGGGATAGTTATTGATTTCCAGAGATTCCTTTATTGAATTTTCTCCGGCTGTTTTCCAAAGTAAATTTTCCAAGCGGTCTGTTTTTTCCATGCATTTTTTTAACTCGGAATCTTCTACGATTATTTTCGCGAGTTGACTGAATGGGGGATTATCAAGCAAGCGTCTCTGTCCAATTTCATATTCGAAGAAATTTTTATAATCGTTTTTTTGGGAGTATATAAGCGCTAAATTTTCAGGATTGTAAGTTTGTATGATTACTTTTCCCAAAGAATCTTGCGCTCTGCCTGCCCGTCCGGAAACCTGTGTTATCAACTGAAATGTTTTTTCGAGAACCCTAAAATCGGGAATGTTTAAGCCGATATCGGCAAGTATTATCCCGACCAAATTCACTTTCGGGAGATGAAGTCCTTTTGCTATCATCTGTGTTCCTATCAAAATATCCGCTTTATGACTTTTGAAATCTTGATATATTTTTTTGAAACCGTCTTTTTTTGAAGTTGTATCTTTATCCGCTCTTAAAACTCTCGCGTTTGGAAAAATCTTTTTTGTTTCGTCTTCAATTTTTTGTGTTCCTATTCCCAAAAATCTTATATTCGGACTTTTACAGAATGGACATACTTCCGGAGGCGTGTTGAGTTTCCCGCAGTGATGGCAAATCAGTGTCGGTTTCGCGAGTGTTTTCGCGTGATATGTAAGCGGTATTTCGCATTCGAGACATTTCTCCGTGTAGCCGCAATCGCGGCATACTATTGATGTTGCCGATCCTCGTCTGTTTAAAAATAAAATTATTTGTTCGTTTCTTTTCAATGATTTTTTTATTTCCGATCCAAGTTTTTCACTGAAGATGGAATAATTTTTTTTCTTAAATTCATCTTTTAAATCCACTATTTCGATTTCCGGCAATTTCGAGTTTCCGATTCTTTCTTTGAGTATAATTGTTGTGTCCTTGAGCTTTTCGGCTGTTTCCACGTTTGGTGTAGCACTTCCAAATATGAGTTTTATTTCCGGATTTTGTCCTATGATTTCTTCGGCGATGGTGTGTGTCTTGTAGCGTGGTGAATTTTCTTGTTTGTAGGAAGATTCGTGCTCTTCATCTATTATTATTATTCCTAGGTTTTTGAATGGGGCAAAAATGGATGAACGCGAGCCTATAATTAATTTCGCTTCGTTGCTGTGGATTTTTTGCCATGACAATGTGCGTTCATTCTCCGATATTTTACTGTTTATGATACAAGCTCTTATTTCCAAGTGCCTTTCGAAATATTCGATTGTTTGCGGAGTGAGTGAAATTTCCGGCACTAAAATCAAAGCTTGTTTGTCATTTTTGATGTAATTTTCAGTTAATCTGGCATAAATTTCCGTTTTCCCCGATCCTGTTATCCCTTGAATTAAAAATTTGTTCTTTTCTGCGTGGATAATTCTTTCTATTGCTGATTTTTGGTCTTTTGTTAAGGTTTTATTTTTTGTTCTAATTATTTGTTCAGAAGTGTCTTTTTGCGTGGGATTGTAAGCTTTTATCTCTTTTCCCGATAGGATTTTTTTAGGTAAAAATAGCTTTATGAGCTTATAGATAGGGCAAAAATAATATTTTGACATCCACTCCATAAGTCGCATTTGGCTTTCCATCAGGCTGTAAGCCTCGGGGAGTATTTCGTTTATTTCAAGAGTTTTGAAAGAAGGCTTGTTCTCGTGTATTTTTACTATTATTCCTGAGGTTGCGTGGTTCTTTAGAGGAACCCGCGCTATTCTTCCTATGAGTGTGTTTTCTCTTGTTTCAGGCAATAAATAGGTGAGGGTTTCTCTGTCTAATCCGATTTTTCTTGGGAAAGCTATTTCAGCGTATGTCATAAAATTATGTATGGTAGTTGTGTGCTGAAGTATATGCGTTTTTTACTTAAATTGTCGAGATGTGTTTTGTTGCAGATAAAATTACAGATGCTGTTCGTTTGAGAGGACTTTTAAAATGGACTTTTAAGGATATTGGGAGGATTGATATGGGGATTCTGCGTTCTTTATGGTGTGCTGATAATGCCGTTGGCGTTTCTGCCGGTATTTCCGGATGTTTAAAATATTTGCCTAATGATATTCTTTTATCTTTTGAGACTGACTATCACGTTATGAGATATCGTGTTTTGGCCGAGAGGGTCATGAGAGATTTGAACGGTTCTTCTCTGGTTGGATGGAAAATTTCTGATATTAAAGATAGAAAACTTATGGATGAATTAAAAGAGCTCAATGGCAAGATTGATCTTGTTTTAGCATCAATGGCTAATGAGGCTAGGTATTCTTTTATAGCTGATAGTCATGTTGTGGATAGGGGAAAAGCTGTTATTGGCAATGTTTCAGCAAATGGAGTTGATGATGTTGTGCCTATTGATAAGATACTTATTGAAACTGGATATATGAGAACAGGGGTTGTGTCTTTTGATCTTATGGATAGACTTAGGGCGGAAGTTGTGAAAGGGAATAAATATGCTCTTACTATTGCTGAAAGTGTTATTGATTTCGTTCTTACGTCTTCCGGAGTAGGATTTTCTATTGTTTCCAGAAATGTGGCTGAAATTTTATTTAGAGTTAATAGGGATGATGGGGATTTATATCGTCAAATTTGTAAATTGGCATATTGTCTTTGCGGTAATTCTCATGAGGTGAGTTTGGACGATGTCTCTTTCGGCGATGGTGGCAGTGAAGGTTTATCTCTTGGAAAACGTATTGGCATCTACTAAAAAGGCACGAGTTTTTCCAGTTGGCGATTTGAGAAGAGATTTTGTTGATTTGGAGGTTTTTTGATGTGGAAAGCCAGTAACCTGAGAGAAAAATGCAGAAAGGTAATGAATGAATCGACGCAGAATGAGAGCGTATG
>JACROX010000095.1 GCA_016214225.1 Candidatus Peregrinibacteria bacterium
CAAGAGGCAGGACCTTATTCCGAGTTTAATTGAAACTGTCAGAATTTATGTAAAAGATCAGCAAAAGATTTTGGATCAATTGATTGCCGAGCGCGCCGTGGCGGCTAAAGAACATATTGCGGATGCTTCAAAGATCGAATACGAGCATGATTTAAGTTCCACACTAAATAAGGTTTTTGATTTTTCTACTGTATCAAAAGATCTTTCCGTGGACACAAATTTTCTTGAACTGAAGGGCGAAATCAGGCAGGTTGAAAGAGATATTGAATTTAAAGTGAGGCAATATAATGACACCGTAAGGTACTATAACAAGCATCGAAATATTTTTTTCCTTTGGCCAATCGCAAAAATCTTTGGGTATAAGCCGGAAAATGTCTTTGAAGTGGAGATGTAGGGGATTTTTTATGAGTCTACGGTTTTGGGGGTTGATGCTGTGGAAGATATATTAAGTTATATGATGTAGGGGAACTAAAGGGATGAATTGCCCCGACCGAAAACATCTTATTGCAGTTGGTTAATTTATCCATATTCCAATGTCAATTTTTTCACCTGTAACTTGTTCAAAATAACTAGCCCCAATTGCAATCCCATTTGTATCTTTGAATCCTAAAAATGGTTTTATGTGCATATTTAAGTAGTTCTTGAAAGCATCCCAAGAAACAATTCCGTCTAAACGCCAAAAATGCTTGTAAAATACGAGAAAAATGATCTCGCTAAGAGCAGGACTACGTAAAAATCCAATTAAAATCTCAAAAAATCACATCACTTATGCAGATGTACTGTTTTTCAGCATGTCCTTAGAAATAATTACTCTCCCCACACTCCCGCTAAAATTTCCTCAATTCGCTTTTGGGCTTCTGATTTGAGCAGCCGCACGCCTTCAAAGGCTTGCATTTGCTTGTCCAGTTCCTCCACTATTTGGCGTTGGGTTTCGAGAGGCGGAAGAGGGATTTCAAACGCTCTTATATCTTCAAGGTGCAGATGTTTTACACCAACACCTTTCTGGTTTTGTGCCACTAACACATTTCTTACTGAATTAAGATAACCAACTATATATTTTGGCACAACTTTTTCTAAATTTGGTCTAATCAGGGATAAGCTTTCATAAAAAGCATATTTCTCTAAACTATTGAACAAAGCAGATACTCCAATTGTTCCACTTTTTGCTAAAAGTACGTCATTTTGTTGCAATTGTTTTTTGCTAAAAAACTGATTATATTCCTCGTTAGTGATGTATTTAACATTTACTAAATCGAGTTTGAACTCTTTGATATTTTGGGCAGATATAAAAGGAATTCCTTCCGAAACATAATTTGGTGTTTTATGAGTTCCGTCTGTAATGTATGTTGCAATATCTTTAATTAAAATTTTATTAGTATTTTCTGGGATATCTATTTGAATATTCCAATTCTCTTCAATCCTCTCTACCGCCTCAATAATCTGCTTTTGCTTTTCGATTTTTTCCACGATTTCGTTTTGGACTTCAAGCGGGGGGAGCGGGATTTGCCACTCCTGCATTGATTCAATTTTAAAGTCCATACGCACACCGCCATTGGCTTTTCCATTGACAAAATCCAAAAACTTTTTTGTTTTAAAAAGCGCGTCAAGATATTTTGGATTTAATTCATCTTCTTTACAGCCAAAAATATTGTAAGCACCGCTAATAATTTGATTTTCAAATTCAAATTCGCAAAAACCAATAGATCCAACATTGATTCTATATGGGTTGTAACAAAACTGATTTTTATAAACTCTAAAATATCCTTGTTTTATAGCTTCACCCTTTAATTTTTCATTTATAAACACGCCAGTTTTATTTGATACGCCTAAAATTGTAAATTCTGTATCTGGAAAATCGGCGGGTTTAATTTTGTCCGTATTTACAATAATCAAATTTTTTAACGAAACAATCGGATACTGAAACCCTTTTCTTAAAATTTCTTCCAGTTTTTGAAATTTTTCGTTTTGTTCTAAAATCTGCTTATCCAACTTGCTCAAATACTCCCTAGCAATATCCATTTGCAAGGCGTTTTGCGCGTCAAACGAAGTGAGTATTTGTAAAGCGATTTGGGGTTCAGCCTTTTGCAATTCTTGATAGCGTTTATCAATCTTGGAGCCATTTTTTATTTCCACGCCTTTTAAAGTTTCTTGCCAATCCCTGATCTGCTCCGCGCTTAAATTACTGCGGTAATTTTGCAGATTGAAATGATACGAGTGCGCCCTTTCTATCGCTTTGGCGACTTCGTTATCAATTTGTCCTTCAATGATATTGTCAAACTGCCACAGTTTTTCATCATATATTTCCTGACTGATTTTTTTGCTTTCCAATTTCTTGTCTAAATCCGCTACCAACTTTTCACGCTTTTTGGCGTTCTTTTCTTTGGTTTTTTCGCTGACTTCTTTTTTAATCCTCTCGGCAATTCTTGGATCAAGCGTTTCTATTTGCTCTTTGGATACGCAAAAGCTGTGTTTCGTGTCTTGCGGTTTTTTGCCTTGTTTTACTTCCGCAAAAAGTTTGATAAGTTCCGGAATTTGATTGCCTTCAATCGGTTTTCTGTTCGTTCCCATTGAGAAACCGTCATTTTCTATTTTGTAATACCACACAAAATCTGTCGGCTCATCTTTTTCAAAATATAGAATTGAAGTTTTTGCACCTTGTCCGCTCTTGCTCACAAACACGCCCTGAGGAAGTGAAATAACCGCTCGCAAATTGGCTTCATTCAAAAGTATTTTACGAAGTGCGCATGCGCTGTTTTGCCCCCAAGTTAAAAGGCCTTCTGAAACAACAACAGCACATCGACCTTTGTCTTTGAGCAAATCAAACATCAATTTTACGAATAAAATCGTAGTTTCGGATTCTTTGGAGTATTCCTCCCAAACATTCGGATATGCCGGCTGGTCGCGTTCTGCTCCAAACGGCGGATTAGCAATTACCACACTTTTACTTCCGCCGTCTCGCGAAGGGTCATACATCTTGAGACTGTCGCCCTGATCTATATTGTGCGGATTAAGTCCGCGAATATACATATTTACCGCCGCCATTTTGCGGATTCTGCCTTGATATTCTATTCCGCCAATTCCGGTGCGATAAAACATGTTGGCTATATTCTCGGCTGGGAACTGGCGTGTTTGGCGCGCTTTTTCTATCACATAATCGTAAGCGTCAAAGAGAAAACCGGCGGTACCACAAGCCGGATCAAAAATTGTGTCGGTAAAATCCGGATCAACCATTTCCACCATCATTTGGCGGATATGGTCCGGTGTTCGATACAATCCTAAATCTTTTGTTCCACCTGTTTCTGAAAGAGCGGATTCTATCGCATCTCCCAGTAAATCTGTTTTTAAAATATATTTCTCGTCAATTTCGTCCACCATGCCTATTACTTCGGCAATCACTCCGCCTTTAACATTGTTGGTAAAATTGGAATTGGCAAAAACTTCTTCCATTAAAACCAACTGATCTTGCATTTTTTGAGATAAATTCCCGCTGACTACCGTTCGCGCTTTTGAAAGAATAACAAAATAAAAAGGAAAAAGGTTTTTATTGAGCTCTGACAAAATCTGCTCGCCGTTGAGAGAAAGCAAATGCGAAAAGAGCAAACGATAATTTTCACCTGTAAAAAGGTTGCGAAGCGGTTTAAATGATTCCTCTTGTTTGAGTTTGGCTTCAAAAATGCGAAGCAAAAGAAGCTCAATAATATATTCCACTCTTTCAACCGGCGTGCCGGCAGGGCGCAGCTTATTATGAAGTCTTTTTAAAATATTGTTTGTTTCGCTATCCGCGTAATGTATTGTTGATCTTGCCATAATTTATTTCAACTTTTTAAGAGATTTTTGCTTTAGTAAAAAATTTTTCTTGGAAATGACGGGACGACCGATTTCTTTTTCCAACTGTTCTTTAGCAATACCTGCGATTCTTCCGCCTCTTTTGGCGTCTTGTGCCAGCTTTGAAACTCCTTTGGAATTTTCAGTTTTGTGGATTTCTGTGGTTGAGCGTTCTCCGAGCATGGTAAAAATCAATTCAAAGTCATCCATATGATCGCGCAAATTTTCCCGCTTGAGTCCTTTGACTTTTTTATACTCACTCGGCGTGATGCCAAAAGTAGCTTTGGAAATTTCTGCAGTTAGAATCTCATAATCTTTTTGCTCCTTCGCTCCTCGCTTTTGCCACTCATCGGTTAATTCTTCCCTGATGGCAATTCCGCGCATTCGTTTCTCGATCCAATCATCCGAATAGCCTTTGAGTTTATAAAGTAGTCTTGTCCGCTTGGTTGCCAACTCGGGATTTTCGATCTCTTGCACTCGTTCAAACCCCACCTTTGCTAGCCATCTCTTAAATGGCTCGGCTTTGGTCGAGGGGATAGATTGAATGATTCTGAAAATTCCTTCGGTATCAGCACAGTCTGTTTCACGCATTTTGCCGTCCTCAGCAGGTAATTTCAACTGTCTACAGATTGTAGATGGTTGAAAATCTTCTTCATTTTGCACTCGTGCTTTCATGGCTGTCCAGTATTTGCTTGGTTGAATACTATCTGTAAGCGCTTCAATAATGTCTATAACTGAAAACCACCACTCATTTTGAAAAAGTGTTTTTCTGATCTTTTTGCCTTTAAATAAAGCGATTTTTGTAGTTTCCATAATTTATACCTTAAATGTTGATTGTAATTCCTCAAATACTTGAGGGAAACGATTGTCAAAAATTTGATTTACTTCCTGATAATCGGCGCCAATAATTCTTACAAATACCGGATTATTAAATACTTCTTGCGGTGAAATCCTCTTTTTCTCGGCAATATTTGCCGAAACAATATCTTTCATATCGCGCAAGATTTGAATTTGCTTGTCATTGAAATTGTATGTTTGAACATACGAATCAAAACCTCTTTCTACTCGTTCTTTGGGTGTTGAAATTTTTTTGATTTTGAGTGCGTGTAAAAAGAAATCCCAAATTGATCCCTGTTCAAAGTCATACGCTTTTTGTAATTGACCTTCGTCAAGATAAACATTTGGATTTTTGGACCAAACCTTTATTTCATCAATTTCTTCCTCGCTTGGCTCATAATTTTCATCCGCTTTCACTTTTTCTTTTATTTCAACTATTTCCGGCGTGGCATTTTTATTTATTTCTTCCTCAAAAATTTCTTTGGCTTTCTCAATCGGAATGTTGTCTATTACTTTTATGCTATCTCCATGTAAATAAACGCGCTGTATCAAATGTGCCGGATCCGGATTATCAATTATCCCGGAATGAACCGTGCCGTGCGTGCCGGAACCAGCACCTTGACTTGTTGTTCCACCAGCCATTGAAATAATTTTCTTATTTTCTTTAGCTGTACCCTTGCCGTTATCTTCCATTTTTTGACACAGACCCACAAAATCCAAAACCTTAAAACTGAATTTTCCGGTTTTCGGATCAAGACGAGTGCCACGCCCGAGCATTTGAATATATTTGCCGACCGATTTTGTAAGATTGGCAAAAGCAATATAGCGGACACAAGGAATGTCAACGCCGGTACTCATAATATCAACTGAAATAGCGACAAATGGCTTGTGGTTTTGATCTTTAAACCATTTTTTAAATGTGGCGTTAAGTTCGTCGTTTTCCGAAATAATCGCCTCCGCATAACGAGGTGATAATTCGTCCTCGCTTGTTTTAAACACTTGATTGATTGCTTTGACGAGTTGAACGGCGTGCGCTTGGCTGACGCCAAACAAAATTACTTTTTCGCCATATTCTGTATTGGCTTTTAGTTCTTCAGCAATTCTTAAGCAGTTATCCCATGCAATAAATTTACGGTTTAACTGTTCCAGTTTTATTTTTTTTGAGCTTTCAAGATTTACTATTTCCTCGGTTTCCGGGTCGATATAATGGTCAAATTCAACACCAATTTCTTTAGCAGTTTTGATTAACTCAGTTTCAATGGATAGCACCGCATAGGGAGCTAAAAAATCTTCATCAATACCGCGAGTAAGGTCGAATTGATAATCCGGCTCTCCAGTTTCACAGCCAAATAATTTGTATGTATCTAAAATTGCCAAATCTTCGTCCGGAATTGTTGCACCTTTCTTGGCGACTGCAGTCCTTGGGGTAGCAGTCAGTCCAACGCGCGGGCATAAGAAGTGATCAAAAATAAGTTTGCGGTTGATGTTGATTGAGCGATGGCATTCATCAACAATAATTAAGTCGTAAAAAGTGCTTGGGATATTTTGATAAATATTCTCTAGCGTATCAATAACCACAACATGAATTTGCGCGTTTTTGTATTGTTTATAATTACCCGAAGTAATGCGAACAGTTGAATATTCGTTACTGATAAGCGAAAATCCGTCATTTATAGCTTGCTCGGCAAGCATAACACGATCAACTACAAATAAAACTCGCTTTGCCATGTTGTATTCCAAAAGTGCCTTAGTAAAAGCGACCATTGTTCTGGTTTTACCCAGCCCTGTCGCCATATGCACAAGCATTTTTTGTTTGCCTTCTTTGTATCTTTGAATAAGCACTTGAATACATTCGGCTTGATAGTAGGTTTCTTTGCCACAACTTGGGTTAATTCCACCTGCAATACCCCTATCAATTGTTATTTCTCGATCAAGGTTTATTTTTCTTGCTTGCTCGATTTTGAGTTGCATTTCTTCAAGCGACATCAAGCTATTTACTTGTCGAAATTCGCCAGCTTCAAGCCCCTTCCATCCGATATCATAAAAAAGGATTCTTTCCGGTGAACAAGCATACAAAAAGCGCGGTTTCAAAACCCCTGCGTAAAGTGTGCGAAGTTTTGTAAGCGCCTTTTTCTCATCTTCAAATTTATTCTCAAATATAGCGACAATATTATGATTCAAATCAATAAGTGTAATATCAGGCTTTATACTTTTGCGACCCTCAAATTGTTTTTGTTGTTCTGGCGTTAGAGTGTATTCTTGTTGGTACAACAAAGTATCTCCGACTTTCCAGCCGAGTTTTTTTAGTTCTTCAATGATTTTTAAATCTGTATCCGTTGCTTCGTTAATTTTTGCCATATTTATATATCCAATTTAAGTAATTGCATTGTATTCGTTTTCCCCTTATAAATAAAAACCAAATTTACCCTTTTAAAAAACCCCGTCAAAATTCCTTATAAATTTGTTTGCGATTCTTTTTTGAGATTTTAGAAAAATTTAACAAAAATCCTCTTGACGGTAAGTATACACTCACCTATAGTGAGTATATACTTACCTTAATATATATATGGAAAATTATTTAACAGAGAAACAGGAGGCAGTCCTCAAATTTATTGAGGAATATCAAATAGCGCATGGCAAGTCTCCGACACTGAGAGAGATGCGCGAGCATTTTAATGTCAGTTCGGATAATAGTATTCTAAAGCATGTAAAAGCTTTGGAGGAAAAGGGTTTTATTCAAAAGGATGATACTCCAAGGGGTATAGCGCTTCTTTCAAATGTCAAAGAAAGGCTCACCGGATCGGGTGGAGTTAATATTCCATTGCTTGGATTTATTCCCGCGGGAGGGCCTGTTTTAACCGATGAATATATAGAGAAGTTTGTTACTCTCGGCGCGGAATTTGCAAAGGATGAAAAAGATTATTTTATGCTGAGAGTTACAGGCATGAGTATGATTGACGCTGGAATTTTTGAAGGCGATATGGTCCTTGTTAATATTAAAAAAGAGCCTAGAGATGGAGATGTTGTTGTCGCGTTGATTGATAACGCCAATACCTTGAAACGATTAGTTAAAAAAGATGGAAAAATTTATTTGAAAGCCGAAAATAAAAATTATCATGATATTTATCCCGCTGACAACTTAATTATTCAGGGTGTCGTTACTGCTTTAATAAGACAATATTAACCAAGAATTATATGTTTATAACTTTAACAATCGAAACAAATAAGTTGAAAAATGCTTCAGTTAAACTGCGGAAATCAAACATAAAAATTTCCAAAGGGTGGAGAAACGCGGTTCATTTCAGGAAACGAAGTTTTATTCAAAAACTTAAAAGTAAACTTCACAACTGGAAAAATAAAAAGTATATTTTGGAAGGACAAACTGTTATGTTTTAAGTAAAATGTTTTAAGATGTTTGTTTTTTTAGGATCGGCCGGAGTAACTCAGGGGTAGAGTAGCTGTTTCGTAAACAGCAAGTCACGAGTTCAATTCTCGTCTCCGGCTCCATCGCTTTGTAAGTTTTGTTTATATGGAATACCAATTTGTAAAAATTGTTGTGTACGTGCCAAGTTCTCATGCCGATAAAGTGAGAGAGGCTTTGGTGGAGAGCGGGTGCGGACATATCGGGAATTATGACTCTTGCAGTTTCAGCGTGAAAGGCGTTGGACGATTTAGGCCGCTGGAAGGCGCAAATCCACATATCGGGAAAATCGGCGATATTGAGAAAGTTGAGGAAGAAAGAATAGAAACCGTTTGCCCTTTTGTAAAACTCAAAGAAGTTTTGTCCGCGGTTAGGGCGGTTCATCCTTATGAAGAGCCGGCGATTGATGTGTGTCCACTATTAAATTAGTTGTATATTTCTTTTCTGTGCTTTATTGATAGGATCCATATTTCGCCTTTCTCTGTTTTCGCTTCTATTATCGCTCTGTAGTCGCCTATTCTAAATCTATGTGTTGCCGGTGACATGTTTGCCAATGGTTTTGCGAAACTTAAAGGATGGGTAGTGTTTAAAAACCATTCCAATTTATTTAGGATTCTTAACGCTAATCTCGGATTTAAATTATTTAAATCTTTGCTTGCCGTTTTTGAATAGACCAATCTCATTTGTTTCACTTAAAGCTTCGCGCTTTCTTTGCAATTTGAGCTTTAAGTTCTTTGTGTGACACATAGTCCCCTTTTTCTATCTGATCGTGGGCTATTTTGAATCCCCGCAAGATTCCTTCTCTTGTTTTCATTGAGAAAGGTATGCCTTTGTCTTCAACCACCTTTGCCAGATATATTTTTATACCTGTCGATAAATCCAGTCCAAGTTTGGAAAAGATTTTTGAAGCCTTGGCTTTTGTCTCTACAGGAACGCGTATATGTACAAGTGTTGTCATATTGGATATA